>PKXR01000092.1:0-476 GCA_003133485.1 Candidatus Dormiibacterota bacterium | reverse complement strand
GATGTTTCGCAGCCGGGTCCGAACCACGGCCGTGCCGCGGCCCATCTTCACGTGCTCGAACGAGAGCACCTCCCAGAGCTGCCCGTTGCGCTCCACGGTGGTCCCGGATCTGAGCTCCCCGGCGTTGATCATCAGCCTGCTCCTGTGGAATCCTGCGTCGCAGCCGAACCCAGACCGTGGCTGGGGCGGAATTGATGATGCCAGCTTTGCACGGGAAGCACCTCGACCTCCGCCCGGACCACATCTGTCAGGGCAACCTGCCCCACTTCGAGTGGCAGTTCCCTAGGGTGACCTCCTGAGCCTCGCGACGAGGCCGTCAGTAGTTGCTGCCGGAACGCGACTCGGCCTGAGTTCAGAGCGGCCTAGGCTGGGGCGAATGGCCACCAATTTGCTGCCGACCGTGCGGGAGCAGTCCCCCCCGGGGCAGCTGGCCAGCTCGATTGTGATCGCCTCGCTCTCCCGCGCCCTGGACCTGG
>PKXR01000196.1 GCA_003133485.1 Candidatus Dormiibacterota bacterium | reverse complement strand
GGCGTCCCCTCTCACTTCGAGAGGGTGACGGAGAGCCTGACTATAGTGGGCAAATGGTGCGCCCTGGTGGTCGTGGGGCTAGGTTCTGATGGCACTTCCTAGCACCCTCGGAGAGTTGCGGGGCAGTGAGTACCGGATGCGCTCGGTCCGGGAGGAGCTGCGGGACAATCTAGTGGACGCGTTGCGCCACGGGCGAGAGCGATTTCCGGGCTTGGTGGGCTACCAGGACACGGTCATCCCCCAGATCGAGAACGCCTTGCTGGCGGGCCAGGACATCGTCTTCTTAGGCGAGCGAGGCCAGGCCAAGTCGCGGCTGATCCGGGCCATGGCTCAACTCCTCGACGAGCAGATCCCGATGGTGCGGGGAAGCGAGGTCCATGACCACCCCTACGCCCCGATCAGCCGCTTCGGACGGGATCTGGTCCAGGAGCTGGGGGACCAAACCCCCATCTCCTGGATCGGACGACAGGATCGCTTCGGTGAGAAGCTCGCGACTCCCGACACCTCGATCGCGGATCTGATCGGTGAGGTGGACCCGATCCGGGTCGCGGAGGGTCGCTACCTGGCCGACGAGCTCACCATCCACTACGGACTGCTACCCCGGGTCAACCGCGGGATCTTCGCCATCAACGAGCTTCCCGATCTGGCGGAGCGGATCCAGGTCGGGCTGCTCAACATCATGGAGGAGCGGGACGTCCAGATCCGAGGGTTCCAGGTCCGCCTCCCGCTGGACGTTCTCGTGGTGGCCACCGCAAACCCCGAGGATTACACCAACCGGGGCCGGATCATCACCCCGCTCAAGGACCGCTTCGGGTCCCAGATCCGCACCCACTACCCCCGGACGCCGGAGGCCGAGGCGGCCATCATCGAGCAGGAGCGGGACGAGTTCGCGGGGCTGGGGATTCCCCTGCACGTGCCCCGTTACATGCTCGAGCTGGTCGCCGAGATCTCCCAGCTGGCCCGGCGCACCACCCAGATCAACCAGCGGTCGGGGGTCTCGGTGAGGCTCTCCATCGCCAACTTCGAGAGCCTCTGTGCCAACGCGGTGCGCCGGACGATCTCCCTCCAGGAGTCAGAGGCGGTGCCCCGGCTCAGTGACCTCGGCGCACTCTCCGCCTCGACTTTGGGCAAGCTCGAGCTCGAGACCTGGGAGGAGGGTGAGGACCACGCGGTGTTGCAGAAGCTCCTGCGCAGCGCCACCGGAACCGTCTTCCGACGCCACTTCTCGGTTCAGGAATTCGGTCCGGTGCTGGCCCGCTTCGAGCAGGGACTGACGATCGAGGTGGGTGAGATGGTCCCGGTGGAACGCTATCAGCAGGTCGCAGACAGCATCCCCGAGATGAAGCGAATCCTCAGCGATCTCGATGAGCCCCAGCAGCCGGGCTCAGCGGCCGCCGCCCTGGAGCTGGTGCTGGAGGGGCTGCATCTGTCCAAACGGCTCAACAAGACGGTCGTCGACGGCACCGCCGTCTACGGAAGCTAGGCGAGGAGCGATGGCCGCGGCCCGCCAGCGCTACAGCCGCTGGGACGGCAGCCAGGACGGTGAGCTCCCCGACTCCGGCGAGGTCTTCTCCAGGTTGGCGGAGGACGTCTTCCACGGCTGGGACTTCGAGTCGGCACTCCACCGGCTCCTGAGCCAGGGATTCAAGGACGGCGAGGGGCGCCAGCTCCGCGGCCTAGAAGACCTGCTTGAGCAGCTGCGGGAGCAGCGCCAGGAGAAGCTGGAGCGCTACAACCTGGAGGGTCTCTTCAGGAACATCGAGGAGCGGCTGGACCGGATTCTCCAGAAGGAGCGTACGACCCTCCACGAGCGCCCCCTTGAGGCAGCTGGCACCGAGAGCCAGCAGTTGGTGGAGAAGCTCGCCCGGAGTCGTCTCGACCAGCTCGACGCCCTGCCCCCGGAGGCGAGCTCGGCTATCCGCCAACTCCAGGACTATGAGTTCCTGAACCAGGAGGCGGCACGCGACTTCCAAGAGTTGATGGCGGAGCTCCGCCAGAACCTGGTCGAGCGCCACTTCCAGGACCTGGGCAAGGCGCTGCAAAACATGGGAGAGCAGGACCTGGGGCAGCTGCGCGAGATGGTGGCCGACCTGAATCAGATGCTGGAGCGGAAGCTCCGCGGCGAGCCTCCCAAGTACCAGGAGTTCACGGAGAAGTGGGGCAGCTACTTCCCCGACCACCCTGAGGACCTGGAGTCATTCCTGGAGCAGCTACGGCAGCAGATGGCCGAGCTCAACTCCCTGTTGGAGTCCGCTTCGCCAGAGACGCGACGGCAGCTACAGGAGATCATGCAGGCCGCCCTCAGCGACGAGGTGCTCCAGGACCAGTTGTCTCAGCTCTCGCAGCTACTCTCGCAGCTCTCCCCTCCGTCCCAGTCCGGGTCCCGATTCGGGTTCTTCGGCGGCGAGGAACTGGACCTGCCCGGAGCCCTCGATGTGATGGCCGAGCTGCAACAGCTCGATTCTCTGGAGCGGGGCATCCGCCAGGCCTATTCGGGGATCGAGCTACCACCAGAGCTGCTGGATCAACTCGCCGAGAGTTTGGGCCCCGAATCGGCCGCCAGCCTCACCCACATCCAAGAGCTGGTCAAGGAGCTGGAGGCGAAGGGGCAGCTCAGGCAGGGCGGGGACGGATTGGAGCTGACGCCCCAGGGGGTGCGCAAGATCGGGCAGAAAGCGCTCGGGGACATCTTCCAGCACCTCTCGGCGGACGGCTTCGGCAGTCACCCGCAGGGCAGCCCGGGTACCGGAATCGAGATGGGAGACCACAGCAAACCGTATGAGTTCGGGGATCCCTTCAATCTCGACGTGGAGGGAACCCTGATGAACGCGCTGCGCCACAGTGATGGCAGCCGTCCCCTGCGCTTGGCGGTCGACGACTTCGAAGTATTGGAGTCGGAGCGCGCCGTGCAGACCAGCACCGTGCTGATGTTGGATATGAGTCGCAGCATGCCGCTGCGGGGATATTTCTATGCGGCCAAGAAGATGGCACTCGCGCTGGACTCATTAATCCGCACTCAATATCCGCGAGACACGCTCTACGTTGTGGGGTTCTCTGATTACGCCAGAGAGATTGGACCGGGAATGCTGGCCCAGCTCTCCTACAGCGAGTACGTCTACGGTACGAACATGCAGCACGGCCTGATGCTCGCGCGTCGCCTGCTTCACCGCCACCGGACTGCGAGTCGACAGATCATCATCGTCAGTGACGGCGAACCCACCGCGCACATGGAGGGCGCGCACGCCGTCTTCATGTACCCACCCCTGCCCGAAACGTTTCAGAAGACACTCCAGGAGGTGCGGCATTGCACCAGGGAGGGGATCGTGATTAACACCTTCATGCTGGAGAGCAATCAGTACTTGGTGCAGTTCGTCAAGCAGCTGACTCGCCAGAACCGCGGCCGGGCCTTCTTTGTCAGCCCGGATCGGCTGGGAGACTACGTGCTCGTCGACTATGTTGCGTCCCGCCAGAGGAGGAATTAGGGAACTCCACAGTGTTGCAGCGGGTCATGAGAAACCAACACCGATGGTCAGCCCGAGTCGGTGGACCGTGGTGGCACCACGACTTGCTGGGTCGAACTCACCGTTTCCGGCTCAGACGTCACGGCGAGAATTACAAAAGGAGCCGTTGCCGCCACCGGCGTTCCCCGGGGTGGAGTGATAATCAGGGTGCGCTCGGAGTGCGCTTGGACGACGATAGCTCCGCCGATAGTCCGCCAGAATGCGGTGTCCTCTCCCGAGATACTCGCCGTGAAGTGCGGGTGAAGACGGTCGACGATTAGGTTGCTGACACGAATCACGATGTGCGATATGTTCCTGGGGTGCCCCTTCGCAGAGACCTGGGTGTCGGTCGCGGTGAATCGCGACGAGTGTCACCAGAATCGCAAGAATCAGCTCGCCGATCACTACCGAGACCATCCCTACAGCCGGTATGACCACGACCGCGACCCAAAGCAACGCCGTTGGATAAAGTAGAGAGATGGCGGTGAGAAAAATTGTTAGAGCGTGGAGATTCAGCGGGATGCGGCTGGCCGACGAACGCTCCTCCGACAACGGGCTACTTTTCGTCAGAGGTCTCCGGCCATCACCGAAGTGATGAATCCGCGCCGATAGCTGCAGTCCGCGGTTCGGACCAATGAAGGAACCTGGGCTTCCGCAGCTGCGCGCCAGCCTAAATTCGAGCGGTGGCCTAGCGGCACGCTGATGCGCCTAGGCGCCATGCGCGGGAAGTCTAGCCGGCATGCTTCGGGAGCGGCACCGCCGCGCCGGTGCAGAGGTGGCGGCATCTACCGCATCGAGAAATTCGCTCGCGGCGCCCCGTCGACACCGGCCCGGTCACAGCCCGATGCGAGTTACCCCTGACCGCCTAGTCACCGAGGGTGTCGCCCCAGGGCACTTCGGTCGACAGGAGCCGGGCCACGCGCTCCACAATCGAGCGCGCGGCGATTATCGCTCGCCTGGACGCCATCGCGATCCGCTGCCTGGGGGCAGCGAGGCCATCTGTCGGTCGCGAGGGATCACCCCAGGACAGGTCGCCCTTCGTGGGCAGCGTAATGTTCGTGCCAGGCCAGCACCTGCTGGTCCCACCACGCGTGGGCCACCGTGGCGCACCCTACAAAGAGCAGATATGTGGATGTCTTACGCTCGGTCTTGGCGAATCGCGAGCACAGCGCACCGTTTCGGATGACAGTCGACGAAGCGGCCTCTCCCCGGCGGGCAGGCTGACCCATGCCCGCCTTTCGCCTCGACCCAGTTCGACAGCAGCTCCAGGAGCGGGTGATCACCCAGTTACGGTCCCGGTACTCGAGCTGGGAATTCGGCCCAGGCAAGGCGGGCTTCGGAATCCTCGGCCGCAGGGAACGGACCGAGGTTACCCTGTCACTGGACTCCCTCTTCGCGGAGGTGGGCCAACCCGGCGGGTCGATCCCAGCTGCGGTTTCCCGCTTCGTGACTGGTGCCGGGCCGCGGCTGAGCACGGCCGAACAGCACCCCGAGCGAACTGGCTCGGCGCCGGACCCCGGCGCTCTGGTCTGGTGCCTCAGGACGGAGAGGAGCATCCGGCGCTACAGCCGCTATGCCGAGCTGGCCACCCGGGAACTGCCCGGCGGGCTACTGGCCTTTGTCGCGGAAACGCTGCCAGGAGACGCAATGCGAGGGGTTTCCCGAGCCGAAGCGGAGGCTGGCGGCCTAAACGAGGGGGAACTCGTCCAGCACGCCGACCGCAACACCGCACTTCGGCTAACCAGCTGGAACCCGATGCTGGCTGCGGCCGGGGAGGAGCGCACCTGGCTCTTCACCGACGACAACCTCTTCTCCAGTAGCCTCCTGTTGGTGCCATCCTTCCTGGAGAAGCTGGGCCAACTCGGAGATGGCCAAGCTACCTTGGCCGCTCCCGACCGGGCCATGGTGGTGGCCGCGGTGGGCGAGGAGGCTGCCCCGAAGAGAATGGTCGACTTGGTTCGCCGCCTCTACAGACTGGCTAGCTTTCCCTTGAGCCCTGTGCTGTTGACCACCGATGGCCGCTCATTGGAGCTCCATCCCGAGGAGACCCACCTGCGGCCCGCCCGGACGGGATGGCGCCGACTGCTGGGGACTTCCGAGCTTTGACCTCACCCCAGAGCGCGACGATCAGGAGGCTGGAGCGGGAGATCGAGCGGGTGCGCACCGAGGCAGCTTCCCGGTATGGAGATGCCCTAATCGACGTTAACTTCACGGAAGGAAAACTGCTGGGATCAGTCGCCCTGCCGTCCCAGGCTGAGGAGTTGCGGCGCCTGGTGGCCGAGTTCTGGCCCGAAGGCAGTTGCCGTCTTCTCGTGCTGGCCACCCGCCGAGTCCGAGTGGTCCTCCACGCCGAATCACAACCGCTCGACATCTGGCGGCGACGGCCAGCTGTCGAAGACAAGCGGCAGGAGCTGACTACCCAGCTGCTCCCGGGCGACCCGGCCGCCGGGTTGCTCGCCGTCCGGAGCGGGCAGTACCTGGTCAGGGCGCCGGGGGAGGCGGTCGGCTGGGTCCCCAGATCAGCGCGCTTCCACTTTGGACCAGCTCCGCCAGCGGACCCGCCGGGAATCGCGGTTGCGCCGCGGGCCGGCTGGGATTCGAAGGTGGTGGAGAAGACCGCCCTGGACCTGATCGGTCGACCGTACGTTTTCGGGGGAACCGGCGGTCAGGGAGTTGATTGCTCTGGGCTAATCTGGCGCGCCTATCTCAGTGCCGGCGTGCTGCTGCCCCGCAACAGTCGTGCCCAGCGGAAGGTCGGTGATCGGGTCCGGCTGGCAGAGCTCAGGGAGGGGGACCTCATCTGCGCCGTTCACCGGGGTCCGCAGCGGACCAGCCACGTCGCCCTCTCCCTGGGCGATGGCGAGGTGGTTCATGCCTGCCGAGAGTTGCACGAGGTGCGCCGCGAGCAGCTCAGCGAGTTCCGGAGTCGCTATCAGGTTCTCACCATTCGCCGAGTGCCAGGAGCCGTCGGCCCCTCGCGCTAACCTAGCCGCGATGAAGGTTCCCGGAACACCCGGACCGGCGACCGCGTCAGTTCACGAAGGGGGCCCTCTGATCCGGGTGCCTCCCGCCCTGGACGAACTGCGCCACCGCCGGATCGACCTGGTCGGGGTGGCCAGCGTAGAAGGGGGCGAGATGGCTCGCTACCTGCTGGCCGCCGGCTTCACCAAGCTGGTCGGCCACGATCAGCAACCGGACCTGGAGAGCCTGGTACAAGCTCACCACTTGGCCCACGCCGGGCTTTGCCGGGAAGAGCGCCGGGACCGGCTGGACCGATTGCTCCAGGGCCTGAGCTCGCTGCAGCTGGCCGACGACTACCTCAAGGGGGTGGAGAGTTCGGCGTTGGTCATCCCCACTCAGGCCTGGTTCCTCTCCGCAGCCAACGCACCACTTCAGGAGCTGAAGCAGAGGGGCCATCCCTTCTACTCGTTGATCCAGGCCTATCTCGACCTGGCCCAGGGCGAGGTGATCGGGATCACGGGCAGCCACGGCAAGTCGACGACCAGCGCGCTGGTGGCGGCCATCCTCACCCGGAGTGCGCTCTACCCCACCGTATGGCTGGCCGGCAATGACCGCCATGACCGGCAGGCACTGGAGGAGGTGGCCCGGGACGACGGAGCGGGCTGCCTGGTGCTGGAGATCAGCAACCGGCAGCTGCTGCAGCTGGAGCGCGCCCCCAGGGTGGGCTGCCTAACCAACATCACCCCAAACCACCTGGACGAGCACCAGGGACTGTCCGGTTACATCACTACCAAGCGCCGCATCTTCGAACTACCCGGGTGCGAGGTAGCGGTCCTGAACGGGGATGACCGGCTCAGCTCCGAGGGTGGCGGGTTGGCGAGCGGAATCCACCAGCTGCGGTTCGCCGAGAAGGTGGAGGGTCTGGATGGTCTGGACGGAGCATTCGAAGATGACGGGATGCTCCGCCTGCGCTGGGGCGGCGCCGTCCACCTGGTGATGCCCACGTCGCGGGTGCCGCTGCTGGGGCAGCACAACCTCGGCAACGTACGGGCCGCGCTCAGCGTATTGGCCGGGCTGACGGAACCGAGACCCCACCTGCTGGATCGAGCGGCCGCGGCAATCGAGGGGTTCCGGCCGCTGCGGCATCGCACCGAGCTGATCCGGCAGCACCAGGGAGTGGACTACGTCGACGACCTCTCCAGCACTACGCCACAGTCCACTGTCGCAGCGATCCGGGGCCTCGGCCGTCCGTGCGTCCTGATCGCGGGAGGCGAAGACAAGGGCATCGAATTCACAGAGTTGGCGGGACTGGTTGGAGGAGCGGTCCGGTCAGTGGTTCTGCTGCCCGGATCGGGCTCGGACCGTCTGGCCGGAGAGCTGGCCCGGGCGGGACTCGATGACGTAGTGCACCGGGAGGAGAAGCTGCAGAAAGCGGTCGCGCTGGCGACGCAGCTGGTCCAGCCCGGGGAGGCGGTGCTGCTCTCCCCCGCCTGCCCGGGATTCTTCACCGCCCACTACCGAGAAGGCGGCTTCCGGCAGGCGGTGCGGAGCGCTACTTCTCCTCGTCCTCAAAGGGAGCCAAAGTGAGGGGCGTCAAGGCCACCAATTCGAAGGTGGCCCCGCAGTTGGGACAGTCGACCAAGTCCCCGATTTCCTCTATATCACCGAGGTCGAGGTCGGCGCCGCAGTCGGGACAGTTCTTGGCGAGAGTACTGATGGCGCTCACCTTAGACCTCCTCGATGACTGGATCTGAGTCGACCGGAGCCGCTCCCCGGGGGCAGTGGATCCACGCCCAACTGTTCGGCGTCAGTCTAGCGGCCGGATCTCAGCTCTCCCTCGGCGAGGGCGGCACTGCGTTGGAGCCCGCCGATGAGCTGGGCCGGGCCCTCGGTATCCCAGCGCTCCGGCTGAAAAGAGAGGACCACTCCCCCACCGGCTCCCATAAGGCTCGGTGCCTCAGCCTGCTCTGCTCGGCACTGGTAGCCTCTGGAGGCCGCCAGGCGGTCATCTCTTCCTCTGGTAACGCGGCGGTCGCTGCGGCGGCGTATGCCCCATTGGGAGGAATCCGCGTGCTTAGCCTGTTGTCGCCCCGGACCCCGCGGGTGAAGCTGACCCGGCTCCGCGGCTACCCCGGGCTTACTGTTCTCAGCGACCACCCGATAGCCCTCCTCCATCANNTCGCCCAGGGCTTCCAGCAACTGCTCTTGCCCCAAGACCGTCCAGGGCTGCACGTGGTCGAGGGCAACCCCGGGGGAGAGATGACCCGCGCGTGGTACCCAGGCGCCCAGCCTTCGCCTGGAACCGAGTCCCACTTGGGGGACCTTGGCTCCCGCCGCTCACGGCTTTCGCCGGCGGTGAGGCGGGCAGTTCGCGCCAGTGGTGGACGCGGCTGGCGGGTCGGAGCCGCCGAGGCGTCCGAGGTCAAGGCGATCGCCGAGGACCATGGGGTGCGGACCTCCTGGTAGGGACTCGCAACCCTGGCGGCGATGCGTC
>PKXR01000016.1 GCA_003133485.1 Candidatus Dormiibacterota bacterium | reverse complement strand
TGTACTTCTCCGCGCCGTACGAGTTCATCATGTGAGTCATATTAGCATATAGCGATATGACTGTCAAGCCGATGTGACGATTACCATCGT
The DNA here is from genome assembly GCA_003133485.1 of Candidatus Dormiibacterota bacterium. The sequence continues at coordinate 2,580 of PKXR01000016.1, read as the reverse complement.
TCGAATTTGAACTCGAGTGCCGGCTGAACAGGCTCGCAACTAGGAACTGGGGCGTGATATAGTCGTCTGACTATGCCACCAGTCGACGAAGGCGCCGAGCTCGCCCGGCCGCGGCCGCGCGTCGAACCATCGGCTCCGATGGAGTTGCTCTGGCTAGGGCACCACTTGCTCAACCCTCGACCGGAGGTTGCGGATCCCTTCGCTGTGATGGGTGCCGAGCGTGCCGAGCGAGTTGCGGAGCGCCTGCGCTCACTATGGGGTGACGGGATCAGCGGCGGCGTTGGTGAGTTGGTGATCCTCGCCGATCACGCCGGCCTCCTGTTCACCCAGGACCTTAGAGAGCTCCTCGACGACCTTCCGGTTTCGGCAGGAGACCTGTCCCGGGTCGGCCNNCTCGCTTCATCGATCGGCTGGCCCGTCTCGAGCGCGACCCCGATACCCGACGCCGGTATGCAGGTGTCATGCGCGACCTGTGGGAACCATTGCGTCCGGAGTGGGAGTCAAGGGGGCTTCCCGAGGTGCTCGGTGTCTGCAAGCGCGCCGAGCAACGACTCGATCTCGGGGCTCCGCTGGACGAAGTGGTACCCGCGATTGCCGAGGTCAGCCGGAAGAAGGCGGAGTGGGGATCAATAGTCGACGAGGCGGTGGAGATGGGACGGCTGGTGCTGAACCCCAGTTACTTCGGTGGCAGGTGGAGCCTCTGGGACCTCCCCGACCACGTCGTGGTCGGCTTCAATGGCAACCCGGACCCGCTGGCGGACGCTAAAAAAGGCGGGCAGCGGCTCGCGCCCAGGGTGCGGGCCCTCGGAGACCCCACGCGGCTGTCGATCCTGCTCTACCTGGCCGAGCGACCCACCAGCGTCGGCGAGTTGGCGCTCCGATTCGGACTGGCTCAGCCCACCGTCAGCGCTCACCTACGAGCGCTGCGCGGCTCTGGTCTGGTGGCCGGCACGCGCTCCGCGGGCCGGACCGTCTACCAAGTGGAACAAGACCGACTGGCGCACCTGCTCCAGGATCTGGCAGAGTCTGCCGGAGTGGATCTGAGTAGCTGACCCTCGGGCGGCGCTCTCCCTTTATAGCCGCTGTTCCCGTCGCACTCATGAGGGGTCTTCCTACGGTCTTACGACTGCAGCTCCCACTCCGGTCATGACTTCGAGCGCGCTCGAAGTCTTACGGTGTCGCCATGAGTAACACGAGCCTGTCCATCGCCGACACTGCTGCTAACACCCGCCTATCGGTTCACACCCTGCGCTGCTAGGAGCGAGAGGGCCTCCTAGGCCGCGTTCCCCGGGACGGAGGCGGACAGAGTCGCTTCACCGAGGACGATCTGGATCGCGCCATATTCCTTCACAACATGCTGTCGGGACCCCGATAGTCGGTCCAGTCTGAGTGAGCGTTACGGCTGACTGTAGGCCTTGGCGAAGACCGCGGGTGGTTGGTAGCTGAGGGCGCTGTGTGGTCGGTGGTGATTGTAGTTCTGGCACCAGTCGGAGTAGAGCACCTTGGCTTCCAGGACGCTGTCGAAGACCTCCCGGGCGAACAACTCGTCGCGGACTCGGCTGTTGAAGCTTTCGACGTAGGGATTCTGCCATGGGGAACCAGGGTCGATGTAGCTGCTCTGAGCTCCGGTTTGCCGGCACCAGTCCTGAATCGCTCGGGCCACGAACTCCGGTCCATTGTCACAGCGGATGTGCTCTGGAAGGCCGCGCCGCAGGGCTGCCTTGTCCAGTGCGGTCACCACGTCGTCAGCGGTGATGGAGCGGCCCACCGGCCCCTCCAAGCACTCCTTGGTGAACTCATCGCACATCGAGAGCACCTTGAAGGGCTTGCCGTCGGCAGTGGTGTCGAACATGAAGTCCAGGGCCCAGACCTGGTTGGGCCGCTCCGCCCGCAGCCGGTCGGCCGGGACCGTGCTTTGCCCGAGCCGCCGGCGCTTGGGCGAATGCTGCGGTACTCGCAGTCCCTCGTCCCGCCACAGCCGCTGCACCCGCTTGTGATTCACCTTCCAACCCTCCGCCTGCAGAGTCGCGTGGGCGCGTCTGAAGCCCCATCTCGGCCAGGTGACGGACACTTCCCGGAGTCGCCGCCGAAGCAGCTCCTCCGGCGCCGCCACCGGACGCGGTGGCCGCCTTTGGGTCGACCGCGGCTGTCGTAGGGCCCGACACGCCTGCCTCTGGCTGGAACCGAACTGCGCCACCAGGTGCAACACGGCCTGCCGCCGGCGAGCCGGGCTCACCATTTTCCCGTCGCCACCTCCCGCAGCATCTCGTTCTGCAGCTCCCGGTCGGCAACCATCCGCTTCAGCCGCTGGTTCTCGACTCGCAGCCGCTTCAGCTCCTTGGCATCCTCAGCCTTCATCCCCCCGTACTGATTCCGCCACCGGTGCAGTGTGGCCGGACTGACCTCCAGAGCCTTGGCCACGGCCGCTACCTCCTGGCCCTCTCCGGCCAGTCGGTCGGCCTCCCGCAGCTTGCGAATGATTTGTTCCGGCGAGTGTTTCCTGCCCTTCAAGTGAGTTCCTCCTGGGTCCTCTCGGACCGCGAAAGTCTCTCACTCAGACTGGCACCACTTCAGGGGGTC
>PKXR01000162.1 GCA_003133485.1 Candidatus Dormiibacterota bacterium | reverse complement strand
CCCTCACCAAGCGATGCATAGAGGCCTGGGGGCGAGCCTTAGCTTGGGCGGAAGGTAGTAGTAGGCAGCCGTCCTTCGAAGAAGTGCCGACGATCGTTCGCGCCGCGGACTCGACGCGGCAAGCGGAGTGGACGCGACAATCGCACCGTTGCCGTCGGAGCACGGACGGTCACCACCGCTGGAGCCGTGATCGGGGCCTCTGCATGTTTTGCGGGGAGGAGATTCCCGAGAGCGGGCGCTAGCCAGTGACTTTCAGAGTGACGATCACTGTCCGGAGCCGACCAGCCAACGGGGCGAGTGATCTGCTTGGTCCGCGATTGAAACGGTGGTGCCAGCGGTAGGAGTCGAACCCACTTGAGCTTCCTCTGAACGGTAGTTGAGTTCGCTCCTGTCGCGTAGTGATCGACACGGCCCACCCACTCGTGATCCAGAGACATTGAGGTCCCATCCCATTTTGTCCGGTCCGGTCTGGCTTGGCTGGCTTTCAGATCCGGCGGCACTGGTGGCCATGGTCTCTACGGTGGAGCTGGTATTGATTCCCCGTAGTCGACGTTGAAGCTGGTTCCGGCCTCGCCGGGCGCCGACGGCACAGACACAATGGCATCGTTCTGCACCATGTGGACTGCCAATTCCGTTGAGTCGGGCCGATCCGCGCTGACCCCGGTGAATCCGGTCGGGCTGTACGCGGCGAGCGTGGCCTCGGTACCGTCAATTTCGGAGGCCTCGACGATCCACTCCGCGCTAGCTGCGGGACCTGTGTAGGTCTGGTCCGTCGAGAAGCTCTGTCCCTCCGTTGCATCGTCGACTGTGATCGACCAGGTTGTTCCGCTCACCTTAGAGATCGTCACCGGTATCGAGTCTCCGGGCGTTAGATTCGTAAGACTAGCGATGACCGTCTCAGCTGCCGGAAGGATCTCCCACCACGCAGAGAGCGTGTAGTAGCCGGGGGGGGTCGCTCGGATCCGCGTACTCCTGGATCCCGGCTTGGATCAGATCACTGCTGCCGTCGCCATCGATGCCAACCCACTCCGACATGATTGATCCCGCTACTAGGGGTGTATTCAGGTTCGGGACGGTGAGCGCTCCGGTGACGCTGGACTGGGGACCGTTTCCCTCGACGTACCCCGACCAGTTATTGTGAGGAGGCCCCAAAGAAAGAGTAAGGTTGACAGCACCGTCAACCATGATCGCGCCATATCCCGCCGGCGCGTGGCCAGCCAAGCCCCGGTCGCGGTGAGAACCGCGCAGAGAGCGGCGATTACTACTACGGTCAGAGGCATGGCGTAATTTGGCTGCCGCCAATGCTGGCCGATCAGGATAGCCGTCTATACAGCGAAGTCAGATGCCCCCAGACGAAGCGCGAAGCCAACTAGGCGGGCGGTGTGTCTTGCCGGGCTGCGGCCAGCTCCCGCAGTGCCATCTTGTCCCCGATGCGCACCTCCATCTCGCACCGGGCTCAAGGGTCGGATCCCATTTCGGTTCTCCTGAGTTACCCACTGCGGTGCGCGAGACAGAAAGGCTGCCGCCGAGAATCCGGGCGCTGGAATCCCAGAGAGCATTGCGAAAGGCGCAGATTGGACTCCGGGAATGAGCGGGATTCGACGCCACTAACGATGGTGGCTCAATTCTGCTCCGGAAGGATTCCCGTCTGGCGACTGAGACGGAGCCGGGTCGCCCTTCGCGCCTCCTGTCATCTGGCTCACCTCGGAGCCCTGATTCCAAGCTGACTGGAGGACCAGAGCAGCGCCGCGCCCACGATCAGCGCGCCTACTCCGATCGCTTGGAAGAGCGGAATCGCCCGGCTCAGGCCGGCATAGAGGAGCGTTCCCAGCGGCCCTGCCCCGGCGAAGGCGAGGGTGTATAGGGAGAGCACGCGACCCCGCAGGTGACCTGGCGTCAGAGTCTGGAGGGTCGCCAGCATCGCGGTGTTGGCGGCGACGAAACTTAGGCTGATCCCGATCAGGCAGGGCATGGCCAGAAATAGCTGGGTAGCTCGGGTCAACCCGAACAACGATCCGGCGTAAACCGGCGCCGCAGCGGCCAGCATCAGACCCGGGCGCAGGCGTCGGCTCATGACGCTAATGAAGATGCCTCCAGCCAGAGCTCCGATCCCGNNCCGTGAAGCTGGTCCCGGGCGAAGACTGGTAGAAAGGGCATGTAGCCCACGCCGAGCAGCCCCAGCACCAGGCTGGCGATCAATGTCGCCCGGACCCTGGGGTGGTGAGCCGCAAAGCGCAGTCCTTCGAGCATTCGCGCAATTGGCCGGAATTTTTCCCCGGCGTCGTACTGGCGCAGGTCGGCCCAGCCGCCCCGGGCGAGGATCCAGAGGAACGGCAGGCCACTGAGGCCCATGGCTAGAAAGCAGCTGGCGGAGCCCCAGAAGCCGAGCAGTAGGCCGGCCACCGCCGGGCCCACGATCCGGGATACGCTGCCCACGCTGCTGGTGAGTGCGGCCGCGCCGACCAGACCCGACGCCGGCACCAGGTCGGCCACCAGCGCCTGTCTGGTCGGCTGGTCGAAGGCGTCGGCGGCGCCGAAACAAATGGCGGCCCCGACCAGCACTAGCAGATCGACGCGGTGCGCTGACGCGGCGAGAGCCAGCAGAAGGGCGGTGAGGCTCATAGCCGTGGTGGTGCAGAGCAGGATCCGCCGGCGGGAGAACCGGTCGGCCAGGGCCCCGGCTGGCAGGGAGAGTGCGATCGCCGGGATCCCGTCGGCTGCGCCAACCAAGCCCACGGCTGCCGGCGATCCGGTAACCCGGAGAGTTAAATAGCCGAGGGCCACAAGCTGCATCCACGCGCCCAGTGAAAGTGGTGAACTGCCGAAGAGGTAGCGGCGGTAGGCCGGAATCCCCAGCGCCGCCGGGGCCTGTCGCCGCAGCGAGCTGAGCCAACCCGGACCTGAGGCGGATCCCAGGTCGACCGGAGGGGGAGCCGCCCCCATCTCTAGGTCTCGACCGGAGGCGGTATCCCGTTCAGGCCCGGGAATGGAATTCACGTCCCCAATACTCGGGGTCCTGGCCCAAATGACGAACGAAGGCTCAAGCGCAGGGCTGGGTCATTCGGAAGCAGTTCCGTTGGGACCGCCTTCAGCTACTCCGCGGGCGATCCCTTTGCACAGAGGGCAGGTCGCGGGTTGTCCCGAACTCACCCACGACATGGGTTGCGAAGTCTGGATCGTTGAGGCTCGGCGATCTCGATTACGGAGTACCAGCCGCAGGATTCGGACCCACACGAGCCTACTCTGAACGCTATCTGAGCTAGTTCCTGCCACGTTGTGCTGTGGACGGCCCACCCACTCGTTATCTAGAGATTTTGAGGGTGGGTCCGAGTTCTTCCGAACCAGTGCGGGTTGGCTCGCCTTCAGTTTCGACGACACTGGAGGCCCGCTCCACGCGTTCGCCGGCGCGGAGAAGCGGAACAGGGCCCGGTGTTACTTTCCCCGTGCTACGGTTGCTGTCCGGGTGCCGATCGGCACCGTAATTCTGAGTGGGGAGAGTGAAGTGCCTAAGTACGTCTCGCTAATTAATTGGACTCAGCAGGGAATCACCAACTACAAGGAGTCCCCGGCGCGTGCCGCCAAAGCTGGAGAGATGGCCCGCAAGCACGGCGGGCGTCTGGTCGAGCTGTACTGGACGCTCGGGGCCTACGATCTCGTGGGCGTCTTCGAAATGCCAGACGACGCCAGTCTTACGGCGATGGCCCTCGAGATCGGCGCCATTGGGGGAATCCGTACCACCACGTTGCGGGCGTTCACCGAGGACGAGTTCAAGCAGATCCTGGCTAAGACCGACTGAAGATCATCCGGCCATTGCCGGACCACCTACCCGTCTACCACTGGGCGAAGTCGGATTACGCGTGCTCAGGAATGCCGGCTGAGCAATCTCTGTGCTGTCCGGGCTGGGGCTCAGTCGCCCTGAGCGCCTCGTGTGAGCCAGCTCACCTGGAAGCCTTAATTCCCAGGTGAATGGAGGACCAGAGCAGTGCCGCGCCCACGATGATCGCGCCCACTCCGATCGCTTGGAAGAGCGACATCTCCCGATTCAGTCCGGCATAAAGGAGCGTGCCCATAGGCCCGGACCCGGCGAAGGCTAGGGTGTACAGAGCGCACCCGACCCCGTTGATGTCCGGGCATCAGCGCCTGAAAGGCCACCGACACCGAGCGGACCGCCTCGCGCCCAACTGGGCGCTTNNGGGGCGCACCTCCCCAAAAATGTTTGGTGTTCCGTGGCCGTTAGGGCACCGCTCAGGATCGCGTCGTGAGTGCGCTGGTGAACCGTTCGTTCACGCTTCAGCGTTCAGCCCGTGCCAAAGAACCTCTCGGCATCCTCCCAGGTTGCTCCCATCGCGGGCCCAGCGCCGGCTGCCATCCTCAGATCTGTGGCATCGACGACAGGAGCTAATCGAATGTTTTCCGGCAAAATCACCAGAACCATCGCTGTCGGCATCGTGGCTATCGTGGTCGCAGGCGGTTCCTACGGGATGGCCAGAGCAACCTCTAGCAGCTCAGCCGCTGCCAGCACGGCAGAAACAGCGAAGGTGATCCCGTTCGACCCCGGTCATCCGAGCCCAG
>PKXR01000030.1 GCA_003133485.1 Candidatus Dormiibacterota bacterium | reverse complement strand
GAAAGTGTTCTGGGCCCAGTTGGCCGTCTGCCACTCTTCGAAGAGCAGCACTGGCAGCCGGCCCTCTTCGATCTGGAGGGCGGCCCAACCGTCGACCAGCTGGCGAGGGAATCGGGCCTCGAGGTAGCTGACCTTGAGTTGCTCCCCCTGGTAGACGCCTCCCGGGAACTCGCGAGAGATCTCCTGGCCGATCCGGCAGAGCTCGACACCGTCCCGGACCTCTTGCGCCGGCAGCTCGGGGTCTCCCACGAAGTACGCCCTGGTCGGAGCCGCGGTAGCCGCCAAGGCTCGGCTGAGCTGGGTGACCCGTACCCCCAGTCCCCCGGCCTGGCTGTACTGGTCGGGACCTTCCATTGAGATCAGAGCGAAGGCGAGCCGGGAAGCGGCGGAATCCATGGCCGAGATTGTGCCGGTATCGGGGGGCTCACGTGGGCTCCCCAGGACTGTGCCTGCCCCTAGGCGCCCAGCCAGGCCCGCGGAGCCCCCCGGTAGAGAGACTCGAGAGCCTCTGACGGCAGTCGGGCCAGGTGCTCCCGGTAGCGCGCTGGGAGCAACAGCGGGAAATCGCTACCGAAGCAGACCCGCCCGACCCCCAGCAGTTGGTCCACGGCCGCCAGCACCCCCGGCTGGTACAGGTAAGTCAACGCGGAGGTATCAAACCAGAGTTGGCGGGAGAGCTCCTGCACCTCAGGCATGTGCGCGTAGAAGGGCAGCCCACCGCCCAGATGGGCGAGGCAGATGCGCAGTCCGGGCGAGCTCCGGAGAGCCGGTGACAGCAGATCCCAGAGCTGGCCTGGACCGGCCGTCCCCTTACCCGGGTACTGGTGCCCGACCGGTTCACTGGCGTGCAGCATCAGCGGCCAATCCATCTCCTGCAGGGTGAACAGGGCTTCCTTCAGACCACCGTCGAACCTGAGAGCGAAGCCCTGAGCGTCGGCGTTCAGCTCCCCTACGCCCTGGAGTCCCAGGCTCCGGCAGCGGGCGAGCTCCGCCTCCCATCCCGGGCGGCCGGGATTGATCATCGCCAACCCCACCAGCCGGCCCCCGGAAGCGGAGACCTCGCGGGCCACGTAGTCGTTGACCTCCGTCAGCAGTCCGGGGTCGGCGAAGGGCCAGCCGAAGACGACTGCCCGGTCAAGTTGGGCCCCATCCAGCGCCAACACCACCTCTTCGCCCCCCGCGAAGTCGGCAGCGTCGGCGTGGCAGGCGGCAAACCAGGTGTCCTGCCAGCTGGCCGCCGGGGGTTGGCGCAGTTCGTCAGGTAACAGATGGCAGTGGACATCAGTCGACGGGAACAATTTCATGGCGTCATCCGGTATCCCGCCGAGGCCCACACTTACTTGGACCATAGGCTGCGGACGTCGAGGATCAGGTAGCTCGCGGTGCGCACCAAAACGGGCAAATGCTGGGCCTCGTACCAATTCACATTGCTGTTGATGTGGTTGTAGTCACCGGGTTCGAACTCGATGTAGGACACATCGTAGGCGCGCAGTAGTCTCCCGACCGCGCAGGTGCCCTGGGCAGGGCAGCCAGCGTAGATGGTCTCAACCGCCCGCAGCCGCTGGCGCAGCGGCTGCCCGTAGCTCCACAGCCAGCCGTCATACGCGAGCACCACCGTCCGCCCAGCAAGGACGGAGACCGGCTCGTTGGGCTGGCCCTCAGTCAGGAAAATGGCGGTGGGAGCGGTATGCTGCAGCACCGCGCGGGCTACGACGTATTCCTGCGGCCCCGCGAAGCCAAGCTGCGTGGGAGTCGTCGGCGTCTGGGAGAGTGAGCTCTGGCCGATGAGGGCCATATCCATGCTCAACAGCCCGCTCAGCACCAGCGAGATGACCGCCAGGGTGGCAGGCACGCGCCACCAGCCCCGCCCTCCCAGGGCGCAGATGAGCCAGGCGACCGGGATGGCGGCCCCCACGTACCAGTAGTCGAGCAGCTTGGTGTTATCCCAGTTCCAGGGCTGAGTTATGACCAGATTGCCGATCAAGAACAGGAGCCAAAAAGGAGCCCAGAAGCGGATGAGTTCCAGCTCGCGGAGCTCGGCCCGAACCCGGGAGGGCACCCGGCGCAGAAGCAGGAGCGCCAGCGCCAGGAGGGTGAATATCCCGGTATTGGCGAGCCAGAATCCCGCGGTCTCCGCCCAGACCGAGGGCTGGATCAGGGTCTGGGCCAGGTAGCTGACGGCGGTGATCGGCGAAGCGCCGGTCAGGTAGAGAGCGTCGCAGACAGAACCGTGGTTGAACTGCGCCGCCGTGCAGCTGGTGGCGGCGTGAGCCAGCCATCCCACATCTAGCTGCGGATAGAGGTTGGTCCCCACCGGATTAGCCAGCTCGCCGTGGGGGCCGGTAACCACGTAGAGCATCCGTGGTAGGCCCAGGAGGAGGAATGGCACGAAGTACAGCCCCAGCCCCCGCCACCAGCGTTGACGGCCCAGCCACCAGAGTCCGACCAGCCCCACGACCAGATAGCCGAACGGGTTGAACCATGGCAACGCCGCCGCTCCCACACCTGCCGCGACCAGCAGCGATTTGCGCCGTCCCCGGTAGGCCTCCCAGAGGAGCAGGCTGAGCAATGCCACCAGCCCCAGCCCGTACTCGAAGTCGCGCTGTGGCAGCCAGAAGGCGAGCAACGGTTCGTACCACTGGAGGTCGGCAACCGGGGGCTTGGTCTGATCCTGGCCGTCGTAGGACCGAGGCAGGTGGGTCAGCTCGGTCGGTAGGTGGGCCACAAAAGCGACAGCGGCCCCCGGCGTCTCGAGCGTCAGGCTGGTACAGGAGCTGGCCCGGAACCCCGCCTCGGTACTTGCCAGCTGCTGGCAGCCGTCCCCGTAGAGGCCGACGAATCCCAACCCCCCGCCCACCAGCGCTAGGAGCAGGGCCACGAAGGCGGCTGAGTTCCGCCGGGTGACGCGCGAGGCCAGGTGCCAGATCAACACCCCAGCCGACCACGAGATCAGCCACGAGGGAACATCCAACGCCCCCCAGATGTTCTGGCCCAGGCCCGCCAGCAGCGCCGACTGAAAGTCCGGGAGAAACGGATAGCGCAGTCCGGTCGCTGACTCCAGGGTGTCCTTTGGAGGTAAGTTGTGGCCCAGCAAGAAACTCTGGGCATAGCTGGCGTGGACCGACCAGTCGGACCACACCGTGGGATAGCTGGCGGAGATGGACCCACCGGTCTCCACCAAGGCTCTGGTGAAGACCAGGTAGAAGACTGCTCCGACCACTACCGTGACCAGCAGCCCAGCTATGGTGCCAGCCCGGTGCCCCTCTCGGACCAACCAGCTGCCCCACCCGCCCGGCCCGAGCCTCAGTCTCCTGAACCAGTTCCGGGCCCGGACTCCGACGGCGCCGAAGAGCAGCAGACCGGGGGCGAGCAGGGCCGCCCCCGGTCCCACCCCCCACCACAGGGAGAGTGCCAGGGTAAGCAGGCTGGACGCGACCACCCCGATCAGCAACGCGGCCGCCAGCCGCTCCGCCAACCGCCAGTCGAGAGCTACGAGGTCGATTAGGGCCATACCCGCGGCCAGCACTAAGAACCAGTAGGCCGCGAGTTCCCAAGTCACCGCGAAGTCCGGTTCGTCTCAGTACCAGCCGGGAATCCAGATGTGCTGGAAGAAGTCGGTCGAAGGGATCGGCTGACCGGTCCAGAGCGGGTAGAAGTAGGCGAAGCTGAGCACTACCGCCAGTACCACTGCGCCCGCCAGCGGGCGCAGGCTGTAGGGGCCCAGTCGAACCGGGCCCAGCTGAAGTGCGCTGCGGGTGTGCGCCAGCCGGGTACAGCAGTAGGCCAGGGCCAAGCAGGTGAAGGGCAGCGCTTCCACGATCTCGTAGAAGAAGAGGATCCGGGACGGCCAGGACCAGAGAATCAACCAGTTGAACAGGAAACCCAGAAGGATGAATAGAGCTACCCGATCGCGCCGCCGGAGGGTCCAGTAGAGGCAGACGGCGAGCGCCAGCAGGCCCATCCAAAAGATGGCCGGGTTGCCCATGTCGGAGATCCACGTGTAGTTGGAGACGGTCTGCCCACTGTTGGTCGTGACCCCGTTGCCGGTGTAGACGGCGTAGAAGAGGACCGGGTGGACGTCGAGCGGCCAGGTGTAGTAAGGCGAGGCAAAGGGATGCGTCGCCACCAAGGTGGCTTGGTAGCTGAGCCCGGCCAGGCTGTTCATCTCCACGTCCACCAGCGACTGGCCCAGGTTGAACGAGGTTGGCAGCCAGAGCGTCACCGGCCCCAGGTGGTCCTTCTTGACCGGCATCGCCACCGGCAGGTGGCAGACCGAGGCGTCGGTGGTGAAGCCGGTGCAGCTGGCGCTGGGCCCGCTGGTGTTCGCGAAGTTGACGAAAACGCTATGCGAAATCGTCCAGTAGCTGAAGAACGACAGGTAGAAGAGGAGCACGATCAAGGCGCCGGCGCCCCCGTAGTGCCAGCCCCACCGAAGCGAGGTCACCATGGTCCGGCGCCCGGCCTCGGTGGGGTCGTCCGGCACCGGCGGGAGAAGCCACCGGGAGCCGTTCCGCCCCAACCCGCGCAGCCGGAGGTGGGGCCGGACCCATCGGGCCGTCAGCAGAAGTGCCATCAGCATTAACGCGGGCACCATGTCGGCCTTGGTGGCCAATCCCAGCCCTGCGGCGGCCGCGGTCAGGTACAGGGTCCAGAGCCACTGCCCGCGGGTGCGAGCTCGCCAGTGGAGAGTGAACAGCCACAGTCCCAGGACCACGAAGAACACGGCAAAGATGTCGATCAAGCCGGTGCGCGAGTCCACCAGCTCCAGCCCGTCCAGACTG
>PKXR01000197.1:8465-8600 GCA_003133485.1 Candidatus Dormiibacterota bacterium | reverse complement strand
TTGGCCCGGCGCACCCGGCCGTGGCGAATCACCTCGATCTGGGCCAAGCGCGGCGAGTGGATCGGGAAGGTTCGCTCGACCCCCACCCCGTGGGCGGTACGGCGGACCGTCACCGAGCGCTGAGACCCTCCCTTG
>PKXR01000197.1:0-8442 GCA_003133485.1 Candidatus Dormiibacterota bacterium | reverse complement strand
CTCCGCACCTCCCAGGGGGACGCCGGCCACCGCCGCGCCCGAGCCCCGTTGTTCTTCCTTGGCGGCCTCCTCGACCGCTCGCGTCCGTTGGGCGCCGCCCAAGAGGTCGGGCCGCAACCGATAAACCCGCTCCATGGCCGCTTCGGCCCGCCAGCTGGCAATTTTCGCGTGATCGCCGCTGCGGAGCACCTCCGGCACCGCCATTCCTTCGAACACCGCCGGCCGAGTGTAGTGGGGGTACTCGGGCAGCCCCTCGCTGAAACTCTCGTCCACGGCGGACTGAGGGTCCCCGAGGGTGCCGGGCAGCCGTCGCGCCTCCGCCTCGATCAGCATCATGGCTGGCAGCTCCCCCCCGCTCACCACGAAGTCACCCACCGAGATCTCGTCCAGCTGGAGTCCCGAACTGACCCGCTCATCCACTCCCTCGTAGCGACCGCAGATCAAGAGCAGCCCCCGCTCCCCCGCCAGCTCCTCAACCAGCTCCGCGCTCAGCTTGCGGCCATGCGCGGAGAGCAGGATGCCCCGACTGGGAGGCTGCCCTGCAACCTCCCGGACCATCCGAACGGCTCCGAAGAGCGGCTCCGGACGGAGCACCATCCCCGGCCCGCCGCCGTAGGGAATGTCGTCTACCTGGCGGTGCACCCCGAGGCCCCACTGGCGCAGATCGTGAGTCTCGATCTCAATCAGCCGCTGCTCCAGAGCCCGGCCCACAACTCCGGCCGCCAGCGGGCCGGGAAATACCCCAGGGAACAGGGTGATCACGTCAAACCGCATCGACCCACGCCTCCAGGTAACGCTCGGCCACCGTGATTCGGTGCCGGTCCAAATCGATTCCCAGCACTGCCTCCTTCACCGCGGGCACCCGGAGTTCGGCCGCTGCAGTTCGAACGACGTACACGTCATGGGCCGGGTAGGCCTCGACATCCACCAACTCCCCACGGTTCCGACCCTCTGGGTCCTCGACCTCCAGGCCTACCAGCTGGAAGTGGAAGAACTCCCCGGGTGGCAGCGGCCGCAGCTCCGCCCGTGCCACCTCCAGGTAAACGCCGCTCAGACTGGCGGCGGCATCGCGGTCGCCGAGCCCGGCGAACCGGCAGATCAAATGGCTGCCGTCACCCCGCACCGACTCCAGCACCAGCTCGCCCTCGGGAGCGCGCAGCGTCATTCCCGGCAGCAACCGGCCCCGATCGCCACCGAGCAGCTCCACGGACAGCTCCCCGGTCACCCCATGCGGCCGCAGCACCCGAGCCACCCGGACCCATTCCGGCAGGTCGCTCAATCACGCACCTCGACGTTCACCCGATCACGCGGACGCAGTGATGCCGACCGGACCACCATGCGGACCGCCTCGATATGACGCCCTCCCCGTCCGATCAATTTGCCGAGGTCCTCAGGCGCCGTCTGGATCCGCACCGTTACCCGGTGGCCTTCCTGCTCCACCCCGACCTCCACGGCATCGGGCTGGCTGACGATGTGCTGGACCATGTATCGCACTAGCTCGCCGTAATCGGGCATGGCCTCACTCCTCGCTTAGGGTGTCGGCACCAGCCGGTTCGTCCGCAGCCTCGGGGGCCTGGTCCTCAGCGCCACCTTCCGGCTCCGCCTCCTCACTCACCTCGGTCGACGCCACCGCCTCCTCACTCACCTCGTCAGGCTCGGCCTCGGCGACCTGGTCCCCATTCTCAGTGGCGTCGGGCGCCTCCTCGGCGACCACTTCCACAGCTGGCTCAGCGGTTGCCGCCGCCGGGGCGGCAGCGGGCCTCTGTCCCGACTTGGCAGCGCGCTTAGGCCCGGTCTTGGTGCGCACCGGATGCGCAGTGGCAGGCAGCGTGCCCTGCCGCTCCAGCAGCTCCCGGACCGCATCCGAGGGACGAGCGCCGGTCGCCATCCAATGCTGGATCCGCTCGTTATCCACGTGGAAAACCTTGGGACTCTTGAGTGGATCGTAGTAACCGACCGACTCGATGAAGCGGCCGTCCCGCGGCGAGCGCGCGTCTGCCACTACCACCCGATAAAAGGGCCGCTTCTTGGCGCCCATGCGCTTGAGTCGAATCTTCACTGCCATTAATAAACCTCTTGTTTTATGGTCGAATTGCAATCCGTCATAGGCTCCCTCCGGTGGTTCACCGACGTCTCGGCGCGGCTGCAGCCGCTGCCCCCTTCAACAGTTCCGCGGCCAGGTGACGCTTGCCCCCGAGGCCGGTCAATCCGCGCATCATCCCCTGCATTCGTTCAAAGCTCTTGATCAGGCGCGACACCTCCACCGGGGTGGTGCCGCTGCCAGCCGCAATCCGCCGGCGCCGGGACGCGTCGATCAGGGCGGGCCGGCGCCGCTCCGGCGCCGTCATCGACAGCACGATGGCTTCGATCCGGCCCAGCTGGGCCTCGTCCGGCAGGTTGCCGCCCTGCTGCTTCAGCAGCTCACGCCCGCCCGGCATCATCCCGAGGATCGAGTCCAGCGGGCCAAGGCGCCGCAGCTGGCGCATCTGGACGATGAAGTCGTCGAGACTGAGCCGTCCCTCACGAATGCGCTCCTCAACCCGTTGNNCACGTCGCCCATCCCGAGGATCCGCCGGGCCATCCGCTCGGGGTGGAACGCCTCCAGGTCTCGCACTCGCTCTCCCACCCCGCAGTACCAGACCTGAAGGCCGATCGCGGCTCGCATCGAGAGGGCAGCTCCGCCCCGGGCATCGCCGTCGAGCTTGGTGAGTACCACCCCCGAAACCCCGACCGCCTCTTTGAAGGCCCCGGCAACCCGGACTGCCTCCTGACCGGTCATGGCATCCACCACCAGGAGTCCGTGGTGGATGTCGGTAGCCTTTCGGACCGCCTTCAGCTCCTCCATCAGCGGCTTATCGAGCTGGAGCCGACCGGCGGTGTCGACGATGACTACATCGGCGCCGCGCCTGCGGGCTTCAGCTACCGCCCGGTTGACTCCCTTGGCGAGCCCGTGATCCTTGGTGGCCAGGAGCACTTCGATCTGCGGCTCTTCGGCGAGCATCTGGAGTTGCTCCACCGCCGCCGCCCGCTGAAGGTCCGCCGCCACCAGCATCGGCCGGTGGCCGTCCTGGCGGATCAGGAGTGCCAATTTGACCGCGGTGGTGGTCTTCCCGGAGCCCTGCAGCCCCATCAGCATCACCGTGGTCGGGGGCTCCGGCTGGTAGGTGATCCGAGCATCCTCCCCGCCGAGCAGGGTTACCAGCTCCTCGTAGACGACCTTGATGACCTGCTGTCCCGGAGTGAGGCTCTCCAATACCTCGCGGCCCACGGCGCGCTCTCTGACGCGGTCGACGAAGTCGCGGGCGACCTTGTAGTTGACGTCCGCCTCCAGCAAGGCCAACCGCACTTCGCGCAGACCCGCGTCGACATCCGCGGGGGTGAGCTTGCCCTTGTCAGTGAAGCGCTTGAATGCGACTCCCAGCTTGTCGGTCAGAGTGTCGAACACCTAACTGCCCACCCTGGACGCCACCCCAGCCCGCAACTGGCCCTCTAACTGGCTGACCCGCTCGCGGAGGCGAGTCAGCTCGAGGTCCGTGGCCTCAAACCGGCGGCAGGCTCCCAGCTGCACCTCCATCGATTCCATCCGTTCGACTCCGCGCCGGACCAGGTCGTGAGCGGCGGCCCGGGAGGTGCCCAGAGCGCGCGCCAACTCGCTAAGCGACCAGTCCTCCTCGAGATGGAGCCGGAGAGCCTCTTGCTGGCGCTCGGTGAGGACCGCCCGATAGACGTCGAGAAGTCGGACGCGGGCCATCCGGTCGAGCGCGGATAGTGTCAAGGTCAAAGCCTTGACACCCTACTCCGTTCGCCGAACGTCGCTCCAGTGGGATCGGGCGGGATCAGGCTTCGAGCGCGGTACCCGCGGCTCCACCTTCCTCCAGCAGCGCATCCAGGTAGGCGGTGGGATCGAAGTCGGCGAGGTCTTCCAGGCCCTCCCCCACGCCGACCAGCTTGACCGGGACGTTGAGCTCCCCCTCTACCTGGAAAACGTACCCTCCCCGGGCGCTCCCGTCCAGCTTGGTGAGCACCAGTCCGGTGGCTCCCACCACCTCATTGAAGGCCCGTGCCTGGGTCAGGGCATTGGCACCCACGTAGGCGTCCAGGACCAGCAGAGTCTCGACTGGTTGGCCGGACTGCTGGGAGCCGATTACCCGACGTATCTTGGCCAGCTCCTGCATCAGGTTGTGCTTGGTGTGCAGTCGGCCCGCCGTGTCCACCAGGACCACCCCTCGCCCCCTGGCCTTGGCCGCGGCCAGGGCGTCGAAAACGACCGCCGCCGGATCTGACCCCAGTTGATGGGCCACCACCTCGGTCCCCGATCTGGCCGCGAGGCTGCGCAGCTGCTCGATGGCAGCTGCCCGGAAGGTGTCGCCGGCAGCGATTAGGGGAGTAAGTCCCTGCCTCTGGAGCCGGGCCGCCAGCTTGGCCACCGTGGTCGTCTTGCCGGCCCCGTTGACTCCCGCTACCAGCCAGACCGCAGGCTCCCCGCCCAAGGAGAGCTCTCGATTAGCGCCGGTCAGCCGGCCGGCCATCTCCTCTCGGAGGGCCGCCAGCAACGGCGCCGCCTCGCGCAATTTCTGACGGGCGGCGCGCTCGCGCAGCCCTTCCACCAATTCCTCGGCGACCCTGACCCCGCAGTCGCTGGCGAGCAGCAGCTCGAATATCTCCTCGTAGAGCAGCTCGTCGCTGGCGCCGCGACCGAGGCTGAGCTTGTTGCGCAGCTGCTGGCCGAGCCCGCTGCCGACTTTGTCCAGCCGGTCCGGGATCCTCTTCCACCAGCGCCCCCGGCGGGGTGCCTGGACCTCAGCCACCCGGGGCCACTGGTTCGAGCACCTTTTCGTCGTGGGCCTCGACCGACTGGCCGTCCGAGGTGAGCCGGACCGAGAGCATGCGGCTCGATCCGTCACCGTCCTGGGTCACGCCATACAGCATCGAGGCCCGGGACATGGTAGTGAGGCTGTGGGTCACCACCAGAAACTGGCTGCTCTCGGCGCGCTTCTTGAGCAGGTCGGCGAAATGGGTGATGTTCGCCTCATCCAGGGCGGCGTCGACCTCATCGAAGACGTAGAAAGGGCTAGGCGAGACCTGCTGCAGGGCCAGGACCAGGGCCAGCGCGGTCAGGGCCCGCTCGCCCCCAGAAAGGAGCGGCATGGAGAGCACTCGCTTCCCCTGGGGTTGGACTTGCATCTCCACCCCACCCGGTGCGCCCTCCTCTCCTGGGGTGAAGGTGAGAGTGGCCTTGCCACCTCCGAAAAGCTCCACCCAGACGGACTCGAATTCGCGGGTCACGTCCTGAAGGGTCCGCTGAAAGCGTCCGCCACTGACCGACTGCAGCCGATCCAGCACCTCCTCCAGGTCGGCCCGTGCCTGGAGACAGTCGTCGTGCGCCGCCCGGAGTCCTTCGGTGCGCTCCAGGATCTCGGCGAGTTGCCGGGGCGCCAGCTCATTGATTGGCCCGAACGCGCTCAGCCGGCGCTCGGTCCTGGTGATCTCGGCAGCCGCCTTGGCCGGGTCCTCGGAAAGGGGCGACTCGTCGGACTCCGAGGTGGCCTCGGGGATAGCCGCCACTTCAGCTTGGAGCCGCTCCACCTGGTGGATCTGGACGGCCAGATCGCGCCGCCAAGCCTCCGTCTGGGAAGCTGCCGAGTGCACGGCAGCCTCCAACTCCGCCCGTCGCCGCTCCAAGTCGCCCAGCCCCTGGAGTGGGTCCGGCGCCTGCGCCAGAGCCTGCGCGCGCTGCTGGGAGGAGAGCTCCACCTGGGACTGGGCCGCGGCCGCTTGCTGGCGCGCCAGCCGGAGCTGCTGCAGGGACTCTAGGGCGCTCTGCTCGGCGACCCGGATGCGCTCGTTGGCACTGTGATCGCGGGCCAGCAACTGTTCTCTGCGCCGGCCCAGCTCCTCGCTGCGCCGGGCCCAACTGCGGGCTTCCGCCTCGACCCCAGCGGTGTTCAGCCGCGCCTCCTCGAGCCGTCGCCCCGCCTCCAGGATCAGCTCCTCAGAGCTGGCGACCGCCGCCCGGCAGACCTCCACCGCCGCTGTGGTGTGGGCCAGGGTCTGCAATTCGCCCTCCAGTTCAGAGTCGAGGGCGGCGAGGGCGGCTTGATCCACGGCGCTCTGCTCCTCGCGACTCTCCAACTCCCGCTGCAGGCCAGCGATCGTCTGATCAGATCGCGCCGCGTCGGCGAGCCGACGATCCACCTCTGCCTGTCGAGCGCCGGCGGCTGCCTGGGCGCTGGTGGCCTCCTGGCGCGTCCGATCCACCAGCTCCCGCTGCTGGCCGTGCGCTTCCCTGGCCCGCTCCAGCGACTCCTTCGACCGGGCGAGATCGGCGCGCTGGCGCTGCGCGGTGCGCTCCGCGTCCCGCATCGCCTNNGCCCTGGGCGCGGGCCGGGCTGATCTCGAGTCCTGTTCCCAGCACCGTCCCGTCCGCGAGCACGGCGCGGCCGTCGGGGAGGCGGGCCAGCCACCTGGCCGCCGCCTGGCGGTCCCTCGCCAGGCACACCAACCTCGACACTCGGGCCACCACCGAAAGCGTGCCAGGATCTCCGACCACGGTAGTTGCCAGCGGACGACACCCCTCGGGAGGGTTGGCCACCACCGCCTCTTGCGCGACCGGCCAGCAGACGAGCTCGGCCACATCCCCAGCCAGTCCCAGCGCCCTTCGGGCCGCGCTCTCCTCCCCCACCAGCGCTTGCAGGAATATGCCGAGACCAGCCTCGACCGCCTGAGCGTCTGCCGCCTGGGCCGCTTGGACGCCGGAGGAGAGGCGGCGGAGTTTCGCTCCTCCCTTAGCTGCGGCGCCAGCAATCGGGGCAGCCTGGGTCCTAGCCTCGATGGCCGCCGCCTGGGCTCCCAACCGAGCCTCAGCCTCTCGGAGCGCGACGGTCGCGCGGGTGTGAGTCTCCTCCGCGCGCTGAACCAGCTGGAGCCGGACCGCCTCCGCCTTTTGCGCCCGTTCAAAGCCAGCTGCTTCCTTGACCGCGGTCTGGCGCAGCGACTTGGCCGCGTCTCCCGCCGTTCGGAGCTCGCTCGCCGACCTGGTTTTCGCCTCCTCCGCCGCAGTCCTGGCGGCGAGGGCCTGATTGCGCCAGGACTCCGCGCCCGCCAGCCTCGCCTCCACCTCGGCATGTCGACGGCGGGCGGTGGCGACCGACCGCTCGACCTGCTGATCACGCTCCTGCGCGGTTACCAACTCGGCCTGGCGCAGACCGCGCTCCTGACGCAAGCTGGTCAGCTCTTGCTCGATGCCCGAGACAGCTAGCCGTCCTTGCTCGAGCGCAGCTTGGTCCCCCGGCTGACCTGGTCCTGTATCCGGCAGAGAGTGCAGGTCGTCCCGCGCCTCGGCCAGAGCCTGGGCAGCGGCCGCACGCGACTCAGCCGCCTGCACCGAGCGCTCCTGCCAGCGCTCGACTTGGGCCTCCGCTTGCTGGGCGGCGAGGGCCAAGGCGCCGGCGTGCCGCTCCGACTCGAGGCGGCCCGCTTCGATCGCCTGCAACCGCTCTCGCTCGACGAGGTAGGTGGCCTGGAACTGCTGGGCGCGTTCCCGCAGCTGGGCCACCCGCCGCTCGCCGGCCTGGAGCTGACGCTCCTGCTTTCGCATCTCGGCTAGGGCCGCCAGCCAAGCACCTCGTTCGAGGCTGCCACGGAGTTCGCGAAGGCGACCCCGGAGCTTGACTGCCTCCTCTGCCGCGGCCGCCTCTTCCCGCAGCGAGTCGATTCGCGGCAGCAGTTCTGCCAGCCGGCCCAGCGAGCCGTCGAGCCACTCGGTGAGCGAGCGCAGCCGGGCACCGGCTTCCTCGATGAGGGCCTGCGCACCCCGCACTCCCGCCGCCTCCTCAATCAGGTGTCGACGTTGCGCCGGGGAGGCGCGAATGATCGACTCGATATCGTTCTGAGCGATGACCGCATAGCCAGCCTGGGCCAGACCGGTCGCGTCCAGAAGTCGACCGAGGTCACGCAACCGGACCCGGTGGCCGTTGCGGCGGAACTCGCTGGTACCGTCCCGGAAGACGCGGCGGCTGATGGCGACCTCAACGTCCTCCACCGGGAGTCGGCCGTCCTCGTTGTCGAAGACCAAGCTCACCTCCGCCATCCCCAGCGGCGCCCGGTTGGCCCCGCCGGCGAAGATCACCTGGTCCAGCCGCTGCCCCCTCAGCTCACGGGCACTGGTCTCTCCCAACACCAGCCGGATGGCGTCGACCAGGTTGGACTTGCCACTTCCGTTGGGCCCCACAATGGCGGTGATCCCGGGGCCCAACTCCAACTCGGCTCGGCCCGAGAAGCTCTTGAAGCCCTGGAGGTGCAGGCGGCTGACCCTCATGGAGTTGGGGTCGCCGGTCTCCCTGACCGCCGTCGGCCGCCCCGGTGGCCCCGGTGAGTGCGCTTGCGCTGGGCAGGGTCCGTGGGCTCGTCAAGGTTCGAGAGGGGGTCCGGGCTGGCGCTGGC
>PKXR01000159.1:5845-7246 GCA_003133485.1 Candidatus Dormiibacterota bacterium | reverse complement strand
GGATTGGGACCTCACGGCTGATTCCGGGCCTCCGCATCTACACGACCCTGGTGGCCGGGGCTTTCGGAGTCAGACGCCGCACCTTCCTCGAGGGGTTAATCCCCAGCGCCGCAATCTGGGTCGGAGTCTACGTGTCCGTGGGAGTGGTAGCGGCTATCCCAGTGGAGCACTTCCTCACGAAACTGGCCCGTCTTGCCGTGCAGGGCGGGATCCTCCTGGTGATCGGGGTGATCGGCTACCTGGCCATCCGGCGGGNNTGACCGGGAACCGCTGGTCAACGTCCCCGGATGGATCAAAACGGTCTTGGCTGCGCTGATCGACCTCGGCGTGGTGGCCAGTATCTTGACCGGCCTACTAGCGCTCATACGCAGGGTGACCGGTACGGGTGTCACGGCCGGCTGGGCTGATGCGGTGGTCTTGGTGGCGGCCCTGGCCGCCCTCTATCTGTTCGTGACCCGGCGAAGTACCGGAGCCACTCTAGGTGAGGCGCTCTTGCACACGGTGTACCTCCGCCGCCGGGCTACCGACAACGTCGCTGCCCCAATCGCCAACCCGGAGCTGGTCGAGCCCGCGCTGCAGTCAGCAGCGGATCGGCTCCGCGCGCTCAGCACGGTACCGCGCCTAGCCGTGGCTCGAGCACTCCTGGCCGGAGCATCCACCGCCGCTGAGGTGGCCAGAACGGTGTCCATCAGCCCGGATGAGATCTCATATCACCTGGCGGCGCTGGGACGTGCCGGGCTTGTGAATTCGAAGTTCCAGGCCGACGACGGGGAGACATTCCGCCTTGAGGAACAGTCTCGCCAGTGGATCTCGGACATTCTCCGACGAAGTGCACCAGATACCTCCGCCGGCGGGGCGGGAAGTATGTCCCCCGCTGGTCCCCCCAGTGGAACGGAACCTGACGCGGTCCCTTGACGCCTGTACCTGGTCAGCTCTCGTCGGCGATCGACCCCAGACCGATGTCCTCCGGGACCAGCTCAGGTCGCAGATTCCGTTCCATCAGTCCCCGCACCCCGTCCGCCACGGATGTGCCCTCGAAGAGAATGGCATGGACCGCCTGGGTGATCGGGATCTCCACTTGATAACGCCGGGCAAGGATCAGCGCGGCTCGGGACGCGTTTACCCCCTCCGCCACCATGGGCGTCTCGGCCTGAGCGGCCTCGGGCGACTCGCCCCGACCGATCCTCTCCCCCAGCGTGCGGTTGCGACTCAGCTGGCTGATACAGGTCACCAGACAGTCACCCACCCCGGCCAACCCGGCGAAGGTGAACGGATTGGCGCCCGCACGGACTCCGAGACGGGTCATCTCGCTCAGGCCACGGGTGATGATGGCGGCCTTGGCGTTGTCACCCACCTCCAGCCCGTCACAGACTCCGGCCGCGATGGCGATCACGTTCTTCA
>PKXR01000159.1:0-5833 GCA_003133485.1 Candidatus Dormiibacterota bacterium | reverse complement strand
GGCATGTGGGCAGCCACCTCGGCGGCGATATTGGGGCCGCTCAAAGCCACCAATTTGCGCTTTGCTTCCTCCCCCAGGACATCGGCCAAGAGCTCCGTCATGGTCAGGGCTGAGTCCGGTTCAAAGCCCTTGCCGGCACTCACCAGCAGCGACGCGTCCTCCACCAGCGGCCGGGCTCGGGTGGCAACCACCCGCAAGCCATGAGTTGGGGCCGCGAAGATGACCGTGTCCGCTCCGAGGCAGGCCTCCGCCAGGATCGCGGTCACCTGCACGGAGGGGTTGAGCCGCAACTCCGGCAGGTAGAGCGGGTGGGCTCGGGTCCGGGCAACCTCGTGG
The DNA here is from genome assembly GCA_003133485.1 of Candidatus Dormiibacterota bacterium. The sequence continues at coordinate 5,497 of PKXR01000159.1, read as the reverse complement.
GCCAAGTCGGGCCGGCGAAACCAGAGCGAGATTTCACGCTCTGGGGAATGGAGCAACTCGGCCAGCGCCAGGCCCCAGGAACCAGCGCCGAGGATCGCCAGCTTCAACGGGTCTGCTCCGATCGCCGGATCCGCAGTCTTATGGGCACACCTTGGAAGCCATAGCGCTCCCGAAACTGGTTCTCTAGGTACCGGGAGTAGCTGAAGTGCATCAATTCGGGATCGTTGACGAAGAACGCGAAGGTTGGCACCCGGCTGCGGGCCTGAACCGCGTAGTAGATTCGGAGATGGCGCCCTCCCCGCCCGCTCGGTGGGGGCCGCCGATCCACCGCCTCCCGCACGAACTGATTCAGTTCGCCGGTGGAGATGTGGACCGCTCGGGCGGCCGCCAACTCAAACGCCGTCGGGAGAACTTTGCGGATCCCCCGTCCGGTGAGCGCACTCGTGAAGAGGAAGGGGGTGCCCGGCGCCCAGTCGTAGGCGGACTTCAGCTCCCGCACAAGGCCCCGGTCCCGGCGGGCGTCTTCATCCAGGAGGTCCCACTTGTTGAGAGCCACCAAAGTCGCCGCGCCGGCGTCCCGGGCGCGCCCCGCGATGTGCCGGTCTTGGGCTCGAAGCGGCGTAGTAGCGTCGACCACAAGTACTGCCACATCTGCTCGCTCCACCACCCTGACCGCGCGAAGCAGGCTGTAGTAGTCGGCGTCCTGGCTGGCGCCCGGTCGCCTGATGCCGGCAGTGTCCACTAGCAGAACCTCCCCCTGCTCGGTCTGCACCAGAGTGTCTACCGGGTCCCTGGTAGTCCCGGCTACCGTGCTGACCAGCGCCCGGTCTTCGCCCAGGATGCCATTGAGCAGCGACGACTTGCCAACGTTGGGCCGGCCGACGATGGCGCACCGCAGCGCCACCGAGCTCGGGCTAAGTTCGCTCTCCTCGGCCGGGGGCAGTCGGTCTACGATCTGGTCGAGGAGGTCGCCGCTCCCGCCGCCCGAGAGCGCTGAAATCGCCACTGGGTCGCCTAGCCCCAGTTCGAGGAATTCGTGGGCCCATAGCTTGTCTTCCCTGCCTTCGTATTTGTTGCTGACCAAGATGACGGGCTGGCTAGCCCGGCGCAGCTCCTCCGCCACTTCGTGATCGGCAGCCGTGAGGCCAGCTTTGGCGTCACAGACAAAGCAGATAACGTCCGCCTCTCGGAGGGCGACCCGAGCCTGGGCCTGAGTGTTCGCCGGCAGGTCGCCGTCGGCGCTCCCCTTGATGACCCGGTCGAGCCCGGCGGTGTCGACCACGGTGAAGGCACGACCCCGCCACTCGACATCGCCGTAGATCCGGTCCCGAGTGAGCCCCGGCTGGTCGGACACGATCGCCCTGCGCTCGCCAGTCAAGCGATTGAAGATGGTGGACTTCCCCACGTTGGGGCGCCCCACCAGAGCGACGATCCCGGATGGCTGCGGCGCTGGGGTCTCTTCCTCAGCTGCTCTCGCTCTTCTGGTAGCACGCGCACTGCGGGGGGCAGGCCTATCCGCTTGAGACGGCATCAGCCGGTACCCAACTCTCGGAGATCAGAGCCGGTCATCTCAGGCGGCACCTCCAGGCCCATCGCTGCTAGCAGGGTTGGGGCCACGTCTCGAAGACCCCCACCGTCAGCCAGCACAGTGCCTTCCTCGCCGTTGGCCAGGATCATGGGGACGCGGCTGGTTGTGTGGGAGGTGATGTTGGAACCGTCCCTCAGGTCGACCATGATTTCGGCGTTGCCGTGGTCCGCGGTGATCAGCAGTAAGTAACCGGCGGCGGCGGCGGCCTGCGCCACCTGTCCGAGACACTGATCCAGATACTCGACCGCGGCCACCGTGGCCTCCAGATTTCCCGTGTGACCCACCATGTCGGCGTTCGCGTAATTGATCGCGATGAAGGGGTCCTCGTGGCGCTGGAGCCGGTCCATCACCGCCTCGGTGATGCCCTGGGAACTCATCGCTGGGACCAGATCGTAGGTTGCCACCCGCGGCGAAGGCACCAGCTCACGTTCCTCTCTGGGGAACGGCTCCTCACGCCCTCCATTCAGAAAGTAGGTGAGATGGGCGTACTTCTCAGTCTCCGCCACATGGAACTGCTGGAGCCCGACGTCAGCCACCGCCTCGGCGAGAGTGTTCATCACCAGCGGCTTGGGGAAGGCCACCTGGGCGTCCAAGGTATCGTCGAACCGGGTGAAGGTACAAAGGAGACCGATCCGGGGCACTACTCCCCGGTCATACTCGGTGAACTTCCGGTCGATCAGGACGTGGCAAAGCTGACGGGCGCGATCAGGCCGATAGTTGAAGTGGACCACCACATCGCCCTCGGCGATGCCGATCACCTGGCCCTGGGGCCCCACTACTGAGGCCGGCGTGATGAACTCGTCGACTACCCCGTCGGTGTACTGCGCGGTCAGATACTCCAGAGCATCGGGGACTAGCACCGGGCCCCGGCCCAGCATGGTCTGCAGGGCGTGTGCGATGCGATCCCAGTGGCGGTCTCGATCCATGGCGAAATAGCGCCCTACCACGGAAGCCAGCCTTCCCACCCCCACCCGACTCAACTCCTCGAGCAATCCAGCCAACGCTGCCCTTCCACTCGTGGGAGGGGTGTCCCGACCATCGGTGAAGGCATGAACGGCGACTCGGTCCAGGCCCTTTCGGCGGGCAAGTTCGCAGAGGGCAACCAGATGGCGCTGATTGCTATGTACTCCACCCTCGGACACCAGCCCCATCACGTGAAGCCACGTCCCGCTGCGGAGCGCAAGCTCAATCGCTGAGATGAGAACTTCGTTGGAGAAGAAACTGCCGTCGTTGATCGCAGTGTTGATCCGGGTGAGGTCCTGCAGTACCACCCGCCCCGAGCCGATCGTGAGATGACCTACCTCGGAATTGCCCTGCTGGCCCTCGGGTAGACCCACCGCCAGACCACTCGCAGCGAGTGTCGTGTGCGGCCAGCGCGCAAACAACGCGTCAAAATTGGGGGTGTTGGCCAGGGCGATCGCGTTGCCCCTGGTCTTCTCACCGCAGCCCCAGCCGTCGCACACGCACAGCACGGCGGGATGAAGCTTCGAGTGGCTCACTTGGTTGGTCCTTCGGGCCGAGCTTCGNNCCCGCCCGCCCCCAATGGCCACGAGAATATGTGGGACGGCAACTTGAGCCTACCATCAGCCGCTCCACTCGCCTGAGCCGCAGGTCAGTTGGCGGACGTCCCAGCCGCCGCTACGATTGCGCAGAACTCCTCAGGGTCAAGGCTGGCGCCGCCCACCAATGCTCCGTCGACCTCCGCGAGACCCAGAATGCTGCCCGCGGACGCCGCCGTGACTCTTCCGCCGTAGAGCACTCTGATCTCGGCTCCGGCGCCGCGATCTAGCTGGTCGAGGACTTCTCGAATTTCGGCGGTGGTGGCCGCAATACCGTCCGGTTCGGCCGTCTTACCGGCGCCGATTGCCCACACCGGCTCATAGGCCACTGCGCAGGTGCGGAGCTGTGCCGCCGAGAGTCCGCCTAGCCCCGACCGGACCTGTTCGCCCAGCACGAAGCCAGTCCGTCCCGAACTCCGCTCCTCAGCTGTCTCACCCACCGCAAGCAGGGGCCGGAGGTCGGCCGCCAGCACTGCGTTGAGCTTGCGCCGGACCGTTTCGTTGCTGTCGCCAAAAAGGTGGCGCCGCTCGCTGTGCCCAATCAGGACGTGCTGGCACGATTCCCGAAGCATGTCTGCGGATACCTGCCCGGTAAATGCTCCCGCGTTCTCCCAGTAACAGTCCTGGGCGCCGACCGCGATTCGCGGATCACCGGCGAGCAGTTGCTGCACCGGCCAGATTGAGATGAAGGGCGGCAGCAGCACCACCTCGGCCCGCGGATCGGGATCGAGTCGCTGACGAATCAAACCGGTGAGGTTGAGCGCCTCCGGCACGGTGGTGTGCATCTTCCAGTTGCCGGCCACCAGTGGTCGACGGGTTGGACTCGTCACCGTGCCGCGGGTTTGGCAACCCGGGGAGCGTCATTCAGGGCGGCCACCCCAGGTAGCGCTCTGCCCTCAAGGAATTCCAGCGTGGCCCCGCCGCCCGTGCTCACGTGGGTGAAGCCGTGCTCCAACTTCAAGCTACAAATGGCTGCCTGGAGGTCGCCCCCCCCAGTGACGCTCACGGCGGAACTGGCAGCAACCGCGGTCGCCAGCTGCTGAGTCCCGGCCGCGAATAGGGGCCTTTCGTAGAGTCCGAGGGGTCCATTCCACACGATCGTCCCGGCCCGTTTGACCAATCCCTCCCAGCCATGGATGGTGCCCGGCCCCACGTCCAGGATCATCTCATCGGCCCCGATCTCGCCTACCAACTTGACGCTGACCTCGGCCGCCTCTGCCTCCTTGGACGGGCCCACTACGGCATCGATCGGCAACTGAAGATTCACATTCCGCCGTGCGGCCTGCCGGACAAGTTCAGAAGCCCGATCGAGAAAGTCGTCCTCCACCAGCGACCTGCCCACCGCGCAGCCAGCCGCCTTAAGGAAGGTGGCCGCCATAGCTCCCCCCAAGCAGATCGTGTCGACCCGGTCGACGAGTTGGGTGACCAGCTCCAGTTTAGTGCTCAGCTTGCTGCCTCCGATGATGGCCAGAAGAGGCCGCTTCGGATCCTCGAGGATGGCGCTGAGGTGGGTGATCTCGCTGGCCATGAGCCGGCCCGCGACCGCCGGCAAGAGATGGGCCACCGCTTCGATGGAGGCGTGGGAGCGGTGCGCCGCGCCGAAGGCATCGTCGACATACAGGTCCGCGAGCGCCGCCAGCTGGCGGGCAAAGGCCGGGTCATTGGCCATCTCTTCTTTGTGAAAGCGCAGGTTTTCCAGCAACAGAACCTGACCGGGCTGAAGCGCTTTAGCCCGCTCCTGCACCGCCTCGCCGACACAGTCACTGATCCAAGCCACCGGGACCCCCAGCAGCCGCTCCAGATGGGTGGCGAAAGGACGGGTGCTCAGGCCTGGTTCCACCTTGCCGTCGGGCCGTCCGACATGCGTGGCGATAATCACCGCGGCGCCGCGCCAGAGCAACTCGCGAATCGTGGGCAGCGTGGCAACCAGCCGACCATCGTCCCGAAGGCTGCCGTCGGGGTTCAGCGGGGCATTGAAATCAACTCGGAGCAATACCCGCTTGCCCGCGGGGTCGATGTCGTCTAACCCAGCCTTGGGGCCGCTACCCGCAGTGGGCATCTCAGCTGGTGGCCGAGGGAAGCGTGGTGGCGACCAGCTGGGTGAGGTCTGCCACGCGACAGGAGTAGCCCCATTCATTGTCGTACCAGGCCAGCACCTTGGCGTGGCGCTGGCCAGCCATCACCGTCAGTTGGGAGTCCACGATCGAGGAATGCGGGTCGCCTCGAAAGTCGATCGAAACCAGAGATTCATCCTCGACCCTGAGAATCCCCTTGAGGTCGGTATCGGCGGCGGTTCGCAGGGCCTCGTTGATGGCCTCGGCGGTGGTCGGCCTGGTGGTGAGCACCGTGA
>PKXR01000177.1 GCA_003133485.1 Candidatus Dormiibacterota bacterium | reverse complement strand
AACGTGGTCAGCAGCGAGTTCCTGACCATGGAGGGTCAGAAGTTCTCCAGCAGCCGCGGCATCGCGATCGAGGTCCGCGACTTCCTGGAGCGGTATGACCCCGACTCCCTGCGCTACTACCTGACCGCGGCCGGCCCGGAGAACCAGGACACCGACTTCACCTGGGCGGAGTTCATCCGCCGCAACAATGACGAGCTGGTGGCCACCTGGGGGAATCTGGTCAACCGCACTCTGACCATTGCCAAGAAAAACTTCGGGGAAGTTCCGAAGGCGGAGGAGCTCACCGCCCCGGACCGGGAGCTGATTTCGGCGGTTGAGTCAGGTTTCGACTCGGTGGGTCGGCTCCTGGAGTCGGCCCGGTTCAAGGCGGCGCTGGCCGAGGTGATGGCGCTGGCCGCCCGCGTCAATCGGTACCTGACTGAGAACGAACCCTGGCGGCTGGTCACCACGGACCGCGAGCGGGCGGCGGCGGTGCTCTACGTCGCCCTGCGCTGTATCGACAACCTCAAGGTGCAGTTGCTCCCCTTCCTGCCCTTCAGCTGCCAACAGCTCCACCTGATGCTGGGCCACCAGGGTGTGATCGCCCCCATGCCCGAGAAGGTGACGGTGACCGCGGACGGCGACCCCCATCCGGTGCTGACCGGGGTCTATGCCACGCCGGAGGCGAGCTGGCAGCCGAGCCGGCTGGCCCCGGGCCAGCAGCTGGGAGAGCCGGCTCCGCTCTTCCGTAAGCTCGACCCGGAGCTGGCGGAGATGGAGTTGGCCCGGATGGCCCCGACCACCGCGAGCTGAACTGCCCAGTGAGAGATGCCCACTAGGGCAGTCGGAACGACGACTGGTCGGCGGCCATGCCCGACGGACGGTTGACCACGATCGACAGAGTGAGAGGGTGGGGGAACTCCTTGAGCGGCAACGCCACCACCTGATACATCAGCGGACCGATCAGCTCGAAGCAGGCCCTCCCGGGCGGGAGCTGGTGCTTGGCCACGGTCAGGGTCAGCAGGGCCCCCGGTCCGTAGGTCACATCCGCGAGGTAGTCGTCCTGGCAACTGAACCGTGCCAGAGTTATTCCGAGGTAGAGTTGCGGACCCAATCCTCGGAGCTCGTGGCGCAACCGCGCCGATGAGGTCGGCGGGAAGTCGGCCTCCAGTTCGGAGATGCTGGTCGCCGCCAGGAGCGGTGGCTGAGCAAGTTCGGCCCGGTCCAGGCCCACATAGAGGGACCGGTAGCTGACGGGGGAGGTGGCCTTCGGCAGTCCGGAGCTGGCTGCGACGGTGGCGCAACCGGAGCCCACCAGGGCGCCGACCAGCGCTAGCAACCCCAGCGCAGTCCGGACGCGGAGCTGCGGGCGGTGGCCTGGCCAGGGTCGATCTGCGATGGGGATCACGACAGTTGGACGCCCTCTGCGGCTCACCCGTTCCCGAGCTGCCCAGATGCCCCGGTTACACTCGCCAGCAAATCGGCCAGCGAGGGACCCTCCTTGAATTTGGCGAACGTCACGCTACCCCTCGCTTTGGCCGCCGGCGCCACCTCCTTCCTCTCTCCTTGCGTGCTGCCGCTGGTGCCCTCGTACATGGGCTTCCTAGCTCAGTCGGCGACGGGAAGCTCCTCGACCTCCGCCCCGGCCGGGAAGAGTCGGGGCCGGGTCATGCTGGGCTCGTTGGGCTTCGTGCTCGGGCTCAGCCTCTTCCTAGTCGCCTTCTTCTACGCTCTCTACCGCTTGCTGGAGCCCTGGAAGCAGCTGGCCCTGCCGATCATGGGCGCGGTCGTGATCCTGCTGGGGCTGAGCTTCATGGGAGTGCTGCGGCTGCCCTGGCTCTCCCGAGAGGCGAGATGGCTGCCCACCGGGTTCACCAGGGGAGGCTTCCTGGCCGGGCTGCTGTTGGGCCTGGGCTTCGCCGCCGGCTGGACCCCCTGCATCGGACCCGTGCTGGGTGCCGTCTTGACCTCGGGGGTCGAGCAGGGGACGACCGGACGGGGACTCTTGCTGATCGTCGCCTACTGCATCGGGTTGGGAGCTCCCTTCTTGGTGGTGGCCCTGCTGATCGACCGGGCGGCCCCGATGCTGCGGGTCCTCAACCGGCACCAACGGGCCATCTCCCTGGTCGGGGGGGCGCTGGTGGTGGCCATGGGCGTGCTGGTGGTGAGCAACAACGTGCCGCTGGTCTACGGCTGGTTCTCGACCCACCTGCCCACCTTTTTCAAAGACCCATTCGACCTCTGAGCGCAGCGCGATTAGGGCGATCTCCCAGCGGCCGCATTGCACACGATCCGTAAACTCGATTCCCAATTGAAGTCAACCAGGCAGCGGGTGCTCGACGTGTACGCGGTCCTCGGCGCCGAGCGCACTGCCAGCTGGAACGAACTGCGCCGCAGCTACCGGGCGAGAGCCAGAGAACTGCACCCCGACGTCCAGGCCCATCGGCCCACCCCCACCCGCCTCGACCAGCCCCGGGCAACCCAGCTCTTCACCCAGCTCCAGCAGGCCTGGACTCTGGTCGCGAGCCCGGAGCGCAGGGCGGCCTACGACCTGACCCTGGTGGCCCAGCCGACCGCTGCCGGAAGACGTAAGCCCCGACCAGCGGTGGCACCTCGCTGGAATGCCGGTCCCCGAGCGGGAGTCCTGCTGCGCACGGGGCCGGGCGATCTGCACATCGCTATTCCCGGAGGGGCCTGGGATCTCTCGCTGGCCGAGTTCCTCCGCCACGCCCACGCCGCTGGCCATCCCCCGCTCCTGATCGGGGATCTGCCGCCCCACCAGGCCCTCCGCCAGGCGCTGCTGGCGGCCGACTTCGTGGAACGACACCGGCTCACCACCATGGTTGGTCTCAGCGAGCCGGTCGAGGACCGAGGCGGCCCCGAGACCGATTTGGATGATGATGGCGCCTGGAAGTTGGACCAGCTGGGCCGGGCACTGAACCGGTGGGCCAGGGCCCTGCCGGCCCTCCGCACCGAGCTGCCTTACGCCGCCGATCTTCGGCTGATGGGTCGGCTGTCGCTCGCCAGCTATGAGATCAACTTGCCTCACCCTGCCGGGATCTACGCAGCTCTGGAGCCACGGCCTGCCGACCGGGCGGAGACCAAGGCGCGGAGCGCCCAGCCGGTCCTGGACGTGCGGCTGCCCCCGGCTAACCTGGCCCTGGCGGCGGCGTGGGCCAACGACGAGCTGGCGATCACTGCCCTGGAGGACGGCTGGGAAGGGCTGAGTCGGCTTGCCCAGATCAAAGGCCCCGGACTGGTCGCGGCCCAGCGGGCGCTGGACGGTAAGCGCGCCCGCCGCGACGGCCACGACCCACTGCCGGGCTCGGCGCTGGACGGCGGTCCCCCACCTCTCTCGCTTCTTCCGCTGCTGCAGGTTCTCCCCGGCTCGGCCACCTGGCTCAGCGAGCGCCGCGGTCCGCTGCCCCCTCTCCCGTGGCGAGAGCCTCTTTCGCTCTCCGGCGAGGACCTCAGCTTGGGTGACGCCGCCGCCCGGCTGGTGGGCCGAGTTCTGGACCGGCTGCTGACCGACCCACCGTCAGGTGTCTGGCTGGTAGCGATGCGGGGCACCCGTCTGCGCTTCCGGGTAGAGTCAGACCAGGAGCGGGTCGCGGACTGGATCAGGGTCTCGGTCAAGGAAGCCTTCTCGGACCACATCGGCTTCCCAGCTGCGGCCAGCGTCGTCAAAGGTTAGCCTTGACAGAACTATTCAGAACAGACTAACCTTTCCAGGGCCGACAAATGCGCCGGCGGTAGGTCAAGAGCTTGAGGTATGTGGTGTCAATGAATCAAGCGGTGATGCAACTTTCGCAGCGAACCAAGATCACCATCGTGATCGCCGTGATGCTCGGTCTGTTCCTCAGTGCGTTGGACCAGACTGTCGTCGGCACCGCGTTGCCGACCATTGTGACCGACCTTGGCGGCAACAATCTCTACGTCTGGGTGGTGACCTCGTACCTGCTCACCAGCACCATCACTGTACCGATCTACGGCAAGCTCTCCGACCTCTTCGGGCGCAAGCTGATGCTGATCATCGGGATCAGTCTTTTCCTGATCGGTTCCGCGCTCTCCGGACTCTCCCAGAACATGGGCGAGCTGATCTTCTTCCGGGGACTTCAGGGGCTGGGCGCGGGCGCTCTCTTCCCAATCACTCTCGCCGTGATCGGCGACCTCTTCACCCCTCGGGAGCGGGGTAAGTACCAGGGCTTCTTCGGCGCCGTGTTCGGGCTCGCCTTCTTGGTCGGACCCTTCCTCGGTGGCTGGATCACCGACAACATCA
>PKXR01000103.1:4958-5139 GCA_003133485.1 Candidatus Dormiibacterota bacterium | reverse complement strand
TCATGCGACGCAAGACTTTCGATCTACTCGCTTCGGGTATCGGAATAGGGCTCACGCTAACTCTGATCTTGGCTGGGGCATTGCTGATGTGGGCCTCGGTGTTCACCACTACTGAGGTGCACAACCAGCTGGCAAAGCAGGACATCGTCTTCCCAGCTGCCTCTGCCTTTGCGCATGCGAA
>PKXR01000103.1:0-4892 GCA_003133485.1 Candidatus Dormiibacterota bacterium | reverse complement strand
GAGATGCCCTATCACGGCGTCTACTCGAAGGTCAGCGCCGCATCCATGGCGAACCCAACGAATGCTGCTTTGGCGGCAGAAGTGCAGACCACGTTCCGCGGCACCACACTGCGCAGCATGCTTCTGGAGGCCTATGGGTTCGGGACGTTCGGTACCATCGCCTTCGTCGCGTCCATCGTGTCCTTTGTGCTGGCAGGCCTGATGATCCTGCTTTCGATCTTCGGCTTCTGGCACATGCGACGGGTGTCACCGGCCGTGGAAGTTTTCGCAGCTCGGGTGGGACGCGTGAGCGCCGCCCACTGAACCTAGGTTGACCCGAGGGTGGGCCCGATCTCGGCCCACCCTCCTCGATCGGCCCCGGCGGCTCGTGGGACGATGCAGTTGGTGGAGAACCAGCGCATCGGTCTAATTGTGTTCGTGGCCCACGATTTCATCCCAGCTCACCTCCCTGCTAGGTGCGACATCTTATCGGCTGGCGAGACGAGGCTCTGACCGCGATTAGAAGTCAATGCGGCTCGCCGCCTAATGGAGCGGAAGGAGCTCGTATTCGACGATCCGGCTCGGTGCTTGAGGAAGAGGGTTGCTACCTGAGGTACTTGTCAGTCGACAACTGGGAGGCTGACGTGGGACTGATTTTGTGACCCAGACAGGCACGATGTCCTTGGCAGCTTGCGCGCTGATCATGCGGTGAGGTCCCGGCGCTCGTATACCAGGATCGATACAACGAGAATAACGATCGGGCACATGATGAGAGGCACCATGCCGGACCAAGGCACCCCATGAACCAATACACCGGCACCTCCGACCCAGTGGAATGGGGAGACCGCGTCAGCAAAGCCGGTCAGCGGCCGGACGGCACCTCCCACCACATTGAGCACATATAGAGCTACCGCAACCGCCGCCGCTACGCCGCCACCAAGTCCGACCGAGCCCGTCGCCGAAGCGACAAGCAAGCCGATCATCCCGAAGCCAGCTGCCATGAGGGCGATCGCAGCTAGCGCGACCGCCAAGGCGCCCAAGTCGACGGTGAGTCCCTCTGATGGGCCTACCACAGCGACGGCCGTCCAAATGCCTGCTGACACAAGGAACAGCGGCAGCAGCGCGCCCAGCGCCTTCGCGAGGGTGAGCTGGGAGCGTCGGAGTGGGGTGGAGAGGAGAAGATCAATCGTGCCGTTGTGCTCCTCTGTCGCGAGAGACCGGCTGCCTGCGAGGATGCCCATCACCACCAGCAGCACGGGCGCCAGAAACGAAAAGATCTCCGTGCCGAGGTACCCGGCGGGTGACAGATAGTCCACCCCCGATCCTAGGAAAGCCCTTCGTAATGGTTTCGGCAGGGACTCGAGCAACTGCTGAATGCTGGCGCCCCCTCTTCGGATACTTGAATAGAAGAGGATGTAGACGAGGGCCAGCACCACTGATCCGACAATCCAGGCAATGGTCCCGCGCCAGTGATCGCCGAGTTCTCGCCGGAAGATCTCAGCGCGAATCGGAGTTATCCGTCCGGTAGTAGTCTCGAAAAACCTCGTCGAGGTCGAGGTCCGCGCCTCGAAAATCGTGAACCTTGAATTGGGCGGCTGTCTTTACGACCGTGTCGAGATCGCCATTGACGATGAGCGTGATTGTTTGACCGGAGGCGGTGACCTCAGAAACTCCCGGAAGTTGTTGAAAGACGCTTTTCGGAACCGGCTCTAGAAATTGGATGGTGACCACACGGCGGCCCTGCTGAGCCAGCTCGCTCACGTTCTGGACGGAGACGAGCTTGCCCCGTCGCAGGATCCCGGCGCGATCACAGAGGTGGGTTACCTCCGGGAGGTCGTGCGACGAGACGAAGACTGTTGCCCCCCGATCGCGCGACTCGCGGATGAGCTCATGCACGACCGTCTGCATAAGCGGATCGAGTGTAGAGGTCGGTTCGTCGAGGATGAGCACCTCTGGGTCGTGCATCAGCGCCTGTATCACGCCGATCTTTTGGCGCTGACCATGGGACATCGCTCCGCAGCGCTGACCGAGGTCACATTCCATACGGCGGGCGAGCGCATCAATTCGCTCCGCCGCCACGCCGCCACGCAGTCGTCCGAGGTAGTCGAGCAACTGGCGCGCCGCTAGCTGCGGGTAGAGCCGCAGGTCGCCGGGCAGGTAGCCGATCCGCCGGCGCACCTCCACGCTTTCAGTGTGGCTGTCCAGTCCGCAGACTGTGACTCGCCCCGCACTCGGCTTAATCAGATCCAACAGGCAGCGGATGGTCGTCGTCTTGCCGGCGCCATTGCTTCCTAGGTAGCCGAAAATTTCACCTGTACGTATCTCGAGATCTAGCCCATCCAAGGCCCGAATCCGTCCATAGTCCTTGGTTAAAGCCTCACAGAGGATCGAAATGTCAGAGCTCACTTCGATCGATCCTAACATCGCATTCACTCTTCAGTTGATCCACGCGAACTCCCGGGCCGCACAGCGAGGGAAGTACGTCTCTATGACGTCGCGTTGCGAAACGGGCGACGAGAAAGGACGATACGCACGATAAAGATTCCGAGGCTCCACGTAGCCGAACGCCAGACGTCTTGGCGGACCGGGCTGACGTAAGTGAGTGCTCGGACCGCATCAATCGCGACGCTGTATGGTTGCTGCCTGGCGAGTCGGTATAACATCTGGGTGTCGTTGAAACTGACACCAGCACTGAGCTGGCAATAAAAGAAGAACATGGGCAGGATCCCAACCATCGGGGCGGATTGACCGTCCATGCCCACGTCGCGGCCGACCATCCGGCCCAGACCACCGTCCGGTCGAATGTTGGTCGCGAGGACCCGACGCAGGATGGTCTTGCATGCCAAGTCGGCCCCGGCAGTGCCACTTCCCGACCTGCGTCGGCGGACACGAACAGGTTATCAAGGGCCCGGGGCGAGTTGAACCGCTTTGTGACTCCGTCTGCCTCAATCGTTGCCAGCCGCACCTCCCGTGCATTTCAGATCGTCTAGTAGAAGACCTGTGCTAGGCGGTACAGGTCCTCCGGCACAAGGCGAGGCCTGGAAACGACCTCGGGCAGCCGAGCAGTCTGCACGCGATCGCCGCGCTTGATGGGGATCGTGCCGAAATTGCCATCGCTGACCAACTGGTATGCGGCGGCTCCGACCCGTGTCGCCCAGATCCGATCGTATGCGGTAGGCGTCCCTCCCCTTTGGGTGTGGCCCAAAACCGTCACCCTAGTCTCGAACCCGGTGGCGGTCTCCAGCTGGCGGCCGAGACGCTCCCCGATTCCGCGGCGGCTTAGGCGGACATGCCCAAAAGCATCGAGCGTCTCCCCACTCATCGATGGGGCGGGCAGGCCCTCTACTTCGGCCCCTTCTGCGACGGCAATGATGCTGTAGGCCTCCCCTTGCTGATGCCGCTTGTGGAGATGCTCAACCACCGTCTCCAGTTCGACGACAAATTCTGGAATGACGATCATGTCGGCCCCTCCGGCAAGCCCGCCCATGAGGGTCACCCAGCCAGCCTCTCGTCCCATGGCCTCCACCACCATCACCCGGTGGTGGGAGGCCGCCGTGGTATGCAGTCGGTCCACTGCCTCAGTGACGATGGCGACCGCACTATCAAAGCCGATGCAGTACTCGGTAGCCTGGAGGTCGTTGTCCACCGTTTTAGGAACACCGACCACCGGGACACCTCGCTCCGCCAGGGAAGCGGCCACGGATAGCGTGTCATCGCCTCCCATCGCCACCAGCGCGTCGATCCCCAGGCGCTTGAGATTAGAGGCGACAGTCTCCATAGCGCCGGCGTGAGCCAGGGGATTTACCCTCGAAGTCCCGAGGATTGTGCCACCGCGAACCAGAATGCCGGATACGTCTTCCGGTCGGAGCGGCACCACGTCTCCGGTATCGAGGAGACCTGCCCACCCGTTTCGCACCCCGAGCACGCTGGCTCCATCGGCGAAAGCGCAGCGGGCCACCGCGCGAATGGCAGCGTTCAGCCCAGGAGCATCGCCTCCGCCCGTAAGGATTCCGATCTGCACTACCCCCTCCTCTGGTCCTGGTGGAACGACGAGGCGAGCATATCGGGTGCGCCCCCCGGAGCGGAGTGGCTTATCGTCCCGTTCCGGTGACCGCTTCCCGACCTGCAAACTGGCGCACACGCTGTGGGATACGATCTAGATGTGGGACTACAGTTGCGCGACTTGTTGAACCTACCGTTGTGGCGGGCGTTCGACGTCGACGACTCGGGGCGGATCCTGGCCGGCTACGACGCGTCCGGGTCGGTCCAGCTGGTCGAGCTGGGTTCTGACGGAACCGCGACAAAGCTCACGGCACTACCGGGTGCCTGCACCGGGCGCTACCTGCCGGGTAGNNGATATGGGCGGCGACGAGCGGCACCAGCTGTCGCTGCTCTCTTTGGACCACCTGCCCGCTCAACCAGTCGGACTTGAGGGCCTAGTGCCGCTGGTGAAGGACGAACGGTTCTTCCACAAACTGGTCGACGTCGGCCCCGCACGGCTCATCTACACGACCAACCGTCGCAACTCTGTCGACTTTGACGTCGTTGTGCGCGAGACAACCACCGGACACGAGACTGTTGTCTACGACCAAGGCGGCGCGATTCTCGAAGTGTCCGTGGCGCCGGACGGATACAACGCGGTTCTTGTCCGCTTTGCACGGCGGCCGATGTCCGCCCAACNNTAACTGATGGCGGTGGACGCGAGGACTCGCGAGCCCCGCGCGCTGACCGGCGAGAACGAGCCCGCACAGCACTTTCAGCCTGCCTGGTACGACGGTTCCGCCTCCCTGATCGTGACCACCAATCGGGACCGCGAGTACACCGTGATCGCCCGCCTCGACCTAGCGACCGGCGAATGGACGGAGTTGATCGCGGACGCAGACCATGACGTCACCGGGTGGCTTTCCCCCAAC
>PKXR01000211.1 GCA_003133485.1 Candidatus Dormiibacterota bacterium | reverse complement strand
TTTACGTTGCCACTCGCGATCTCGATGTTTCCGAGCGCCCGCTGCTCCCAGATCCCCACACAGTTGAAAGGACGAACTATCGTGTATGGCAGTCCGTACTGATAGTGCGCGGCCCGCGCGTAAAACTCCACCGCCAGTTTCTGGAAGCCATATGAGGAGTGGGGCGGTGCCACGTCAAGTTCTTGGCCCTCGAAGGACGGCCAGGAAGTTGTTCCTTCGTAGACCATCGAGGAACTGAGGAAGGTGACCTTCTGAAGCGTGCCGTCCCGGTGGGCCGCGATGGCAGCGTCGCAGGATGAGGCGACAATCCGCTCGTTGGTGGCAAGCAGATCGTAGGCGTAGGTATGGAAATAGGCGATCCCACCAATCATCGATGCGCGCGCGACGAAATGCTGGCATCCCTGCAGAAGTTCCCCCACCTATCCTGTATCGTGGGCGTCCCTTTCCACGAGCCGATAACTCGCGTGGTGATCGTACCTGCGGCCCGCCCTGCCGTACTTGGAGTGGTCGACTAGCCCGACCACTTCGTGACCGGCATCCAGCTGCGCTTCTACCAGGTAACCGCCGATGAAGCCGGAAGATCCGGTGACCAGCACCTTCGACATCTCCGAATAGTTCCTCTCCTTTTGCTTTCGCCGGCGAGCTGGGGCCAACGCGACGCAATACCAGGGTAGGTCGCGAGGAATCCATTGCCACAAATTGATGTTCGATTGGCCGACGGCGCGGTCCAGCCAGACCGTCGGGATCTCAACTATCCTTTCGCCCCGACGGTTGGCCTTGGCTACCATTTCGATCCCCATCTCGAAACCGGCGTCGGTATCTACCCCGACCGCCTCGAGGAGCGGTCGGGAGTAGGCCTTAAAAGAGTTCGTGGCGTTGTGGGTGCCAACTCCCGCCAAGTGGTGGAGGGACACTCCGGCAGCCCTGGAGGCAAGGCTCTTCAGGGGCGGACCCCCAAACTGGCATACGCCCCGCATGTGTCAAGATGCCGCAGCCACGACCGCGCCTTCCTCAATCAAATGGGTGAGATGTCGAAAACGTGCGCTCGCACGCGCTCTAGCCTCCGCGATTCGACCCGATACGAGTTGGCGCAGCGAGAAGAGCGTGACCATCGCGCTGCCTTCAGCGATGCGCTTAAGGCAGAAGGCCACATCGATTTATCGGCCGGCGGCGGCGAGCTTATGCTCTTCCAGCGCGGTCACCCCTGGATATAACGTGCTGCGAAGTACCAGCAGCTGACCATCCTCGAGATGTTCACTGAGGGCTGCGACTTCGCTCGGCAAGGTCAATGTCTCTGGGTTGAGGTGCTTGTCAATCGGCGTTCCAATCACCACCACCACTGCGTCAGCCTCGTTCAAGGCAGCCGGATCACAAAAGGCTTAAAATTTGCCTTTAGCGAGTACCTCTCAGAGCACATCGGGAGCTCCCGGTTCATTGAAGGGCTTCTGAGCGGCTGACACTTTTGCCACCGCGTCTTGGTCGGTGTCGTAGGCCGCGGGGTTGATGCCTCTCGACGCAAAGGCCAGTCCTGACGGCAGCCCCACAGGTCCGCAACCGCCGCCTACAACGACCCCAAGTCTTGCCATGCTTGCTGGGCTACTATCCGATGAGCAGCGCACCCCAGGAGACGGCGGATCGACGTTCCGGCCTGGTCTTGATCAGGCCGGAAGGGACCTTGGGTCCGGCTGGGCTGGCACCCGGGGAATGCAGACGGTCAGAGCACCCGGTCTCACTGTGACGTTGAGACTGAGATCCGGTGGAAGTGGCTCACCATCTATTTCCCGAGGGTGGAGCTGGTCGGTAACGATCTCGACGCGGCGCACCCGAAACGTTTCAAGAAGGCCGCCCTTGGGATTGCGGCCGATAAGGCTAGTCAAGAGCATCACCCAGTCTCGAAGCCGCCGAGGTGCGATCAATCCGACATCGAGCAGCCCGTCGTCAGGACTGGCGCTAGGCAAGAGATTGATCCCCCCCGGAAATCTGCCAACGTTCGCGACCAGGATCGACCGAACCTCCCGCGAGATCGGTGGTCCATCGTCGAGCCGCAACCTGGCTGCAAACCTAGGGTCACCGAGATGTCGGAGAGCAGCGGCTGCGTAGGCTGGCCACCCTAACCTGTGCTTGACAAGGCGTGGCGTGTCGGCCAGAAGCTGCGCATCGAGGCCAATTCCAGCAGCCACGGTGAAGAGGCGTCCGTCGACCTCCCCTAGATCGATCCGACGACGTCCGCCCCTAGTGGCGATGCGCACAGAGCCTGGAACGTCCATCGCCAATCCCAGGTTGAGGGCCAGGACATTTCCCGTGCCGGACGGGACCACCGCTAGGGCAACACCCGTATCCGCCAACGCNNGCGACCGCGGCACGGGCTTGTGCTTCTCCTGAATCGTGGCGCTCCGTGTACATCCACAGCGGCTGAGGCCAGCCTTCGTCGGCAAGGACCCCTTCGATGAGCTTCCGCAAGGCAGCGCGGTTGGTGACCCGGCCCGGGTTGACCAAGACCGCACTCTCACTCACGTGCTGACTGTGACACACGAAGTGCCGTCGGCGACGCCCCGNNCCCGATTGGGACAGTCTGACTCGGGTCGGACCCGCAGTGCCCGGTTGCGCGGCGAGCAGCTGAACTCAGAGTACTGCCAATCGGGCTAAATCCTCACTCGTCATCACAGATCCCCGCCGAGCAGTCTCGGGAGATCCCCTGATCCCCCGTGCCACGTCGCGCTAACACCATCATCGATGACTGAACCCGGCCCTTCGAAACTAGGGGCCAGCCAGTCTGATTGATGACGGCCCGCTCCATCGCATCTGTGGGCATTTTGCGAGCACTCCAGGCTAGTTCGTCTGGTAACCGCGGCACACACTCGATCAGCCTGCCGAGCCATCCGAACCGCTACCAAGCACAATGACCACTCTTCTAGTTAAGATTCCGACNNAAACACGCCAGATCCACTCCGGAGCGGTGCCCGATCCGACCACCGGGGCACGCGCCGTGCCCATCTATCAGACAAGCAGTTACGTGTTCCGAGATACGGCCCACGCCAAGGCGCTCTTCGGTCTGGAGGAGCTCGGCAATATCTACACGCGGATCATGAACC
>PKXR01000137.1 GCA_003133485.1 Candidatus Dormiibacterota bacterium | reverse complement strand
GGGTCCGAGGTTGTGTCTTCGAATCTCTTACGTCTTGATTGCACCTTCTACTCCAGGGAATGAGAATAAGTGCAATGATACAGAAGATCCTCAGGCCTCTGACCAACGGCAGGCGAATTATCGCTCGCACGTCCACCTCGCCCCGTAAGGTGGCGGTTTTCGGTCTGGTGCTGGCCGCCTCCGCCTGGGGGATTAGTTTCGTGGTCACCCGCGGCGCGGTCGCGACCTACCCGGTGGTCGGCTTTCTGTTCTTGCGCTTCGCCGTGGGCGGCGGAGTCCTCGTTCTGGTCGCCCTGCTCTCTCCCACCTCCCGAGGAAGCTGGCAGAATGCCCCCAAGGGCATGCTGGCGCTGCTGGGCGGGGTTCTGGCTGTGGCCTACCTGGCTCAGACGCTCGGACTGGAGTTGGGCGCCGGGCCTGGGGTCGCGGCGGCCCTCACCAGCCTGGTGGTCGTGATGACCCCGGCTCTCGAGTGGGCGTTTCGGGGCAGGGCCCCCGGCGGGCGCGTGATCGCGGGAGCATTGCTAGCGATCGCCGGCACCTTGCTTGTCTGCCTTACCGTTCCCATCCAGAGCAGCGCATCTCACCCGCACGCCGCTGTCGGGATGGCCCTGGAAGTGGTCGCCGCAGCGGCCTTCTCCCTGCAGGTCGTGTTGGTCGGGCGACTGGGCCACCGGGTTCCGGCGGTCGCTCTGGGGGCTTGGCAGCTGCTGGCCCTGGCCGCAGTCCTGGGTCTGGCTGTGCCCTTCAGCGGGGGCCTGGCCTTGCCGTCACTGAGTGTGCTGGCGGCCATCATCTTCTGCGGCCTGGCGGCATCGGCCTTCGCTTTCGCGGTCCAGGCGGCAGCCCAACAGCACGTCTCTAGCTCCCTGGCTGCACTGATCATGGCCATCGAGCCAGGCATCGCCATGGTCGGGGGTGCCGTGGCCGGTATGCAGGCGCTCACGCCTCTCGCGCTGCTCGGGCTGGCACTGCTATCAGGGGGATCGGTGGCCCAGAGCGGAGACCGGGTGCTGCGGTGGGCTCGGCGCCTCCTCTCAACTCTGGAGCGGCTGCCCAGGCCGGCCTGAGAGGAAGGACGACACGACCGTCCTCATCGGACCAGCAGGACGTGACAAGCTGGCCGGATGACGCGAAATCAGAAGGCCCGAGGGCCGACCCCCTCTCGTGCTCGATCCTGCCCGCCGCGCAGAAGAAGGGCTAGGGAGCGGATTCCCTACCCCGTCGGGGGAATGGTCCGTCGAGAACCCTGCTTGCCGTCAGCTCCCAAGCCCCAGCTCTGCAAACGGCGGGGATGGATGCGGATAACCTCGCCGCCCGTGCCGGTCCCTGGAACTTGCTGATTGGTGAGCGCCTCCGCCGCACCCCGGACCTGCACCCCGCGCACCTTCCAGGGGTCCACGGACTCGAGGTCATCGACGACGAACGCGACCTGGGGATGGGTCTCCACGTTGTGGAACTTGCGGCTGGCGCCGAGATTCCAGCCACCGATATCGATCGTTCCCGCGTCCGCGTCGACTCTGAATCCCACGGGGTTGTTCTGGGGACCACCATCGGGCCCGACCGTCGCCAGCCGGCCGAGTCGCTGGGAGCGCAAGTAAGCCAATTCGGCATCGGTGAAGACCATGGGATCACTCTCCTTGAACTGAAGCGCGCGGGCCGCGCTCGCTCTCGGAAGCGTAGCGAGAGACGCCTCAGGGCCGCCGCGGCGGGTCGATCGGAGTACTCATCTAAGGACACTGCCCATTCGTCGGCCCTAACCAGCGCCTCGGCTGACACGGCGCAGGACCGGCCGAATCGCCACCCGAGGCTGGACGGGCTCCCTCCAACCTACCGATACAACTTGACGAAGGATCACGGTAGGTTCTCNNCCTGTCCGGTTAGACTTCCGACCGACGTGACCCCACCTGATTTCGAGGTCGGCAACGGCGAGCACCGCCTCGCTGGCTGGAAGGCGGGCCAAGGACCGGTGGTAGTGGTTCTCCACGGGGGTCCTGGGCTCTCCGACTACACGGAGAGCATGCTGCCCGAACTGGTCGACGGCTACACCGTGGTGCGCTTTCAGCAGCGAGGCCTCGCGCCTTCATCCACCAGCGGACCCTTTGATGTCGAGACCCAGGTGGAGGATGTGGTGGCGGTGCTGGACGGACTGGGGCTGGACCGACCGCTGATCATCGGCCACTCCTGGGGCGGCCACCTGCTTTTGCACCTGATCGTTGCTCACCCCGACCGGGTTGCTGCCGCTCTGGTGATCGATCCCTTGGGCGCGGTCCCAGACGGCGGGGAGGCGGACCTGGGCCGCATCCTTGGCGAGCGGGCCACGCCCGAAGCCGCGGCTCGCTCGAGCGAGCTGGACGAGAGGGCGCTGAGGGGTGAGGGCTCCGACGCCGACCAGTTGGAAGGGCTGTCGTTGGTATGGCCTGGCTACTTTGCTAACTCGGCTACAGCACCGCCAATGCCTGCAGTGGAGATATCGGTAGCCTGCTACTCGGAGACCTTTGCCTCAATCCACGAGCACTTCGAGCGTCAGACTCTAGTCTCGAAGCTCCCCCATGTCGCCGTTCCCTCACTTTTTCTGCTGGGCGCGGAAAGCCCGATCCCTCCCGTCCACGGTCTCGATAGCGCCGCCCTCATGCCAAACGCCCAGGTGACCGTGGTGCCCGACTGCGGCCACTTCATTTGGTTGGAGAACCCCGGAGTGGTTCGCGCGGAACTAGACAGGCTGCGCGCCAGAAGCCCCTCAGTTCCCTAAGAGGCGCCCAGTATCACTCCCATCCTGGCAGCGACGGGGTCAGATCCTCACCACCTCCGCAGCTCTGATGAATAGCTATGGGCCGAGTGGCATGGACCGCCGTCCGCCGCGATGAGGATCGGGGCCAACCAGGGGTCCCGGTGAATCCATCCCTGGTCCTTCCACTCCTTGTAATCCGGCTAGACTTGCGTGTCGTCGTGTTAGCACACCAGCAGGAGGCGACTGCTAATTCCCACAATCACTCTTCTTCTCCGCTGCTCGTTCAGCCCCGCGGCCGCCAACGGGCTTCCCTCGGCACACACCGTTCTCCTCCAGCTTTGCCTGAGAGAAACGAGCCACAAAACGTCGCACTGACGCACACCGATAGTCTCCCCACTACACGAATG
The DNA here is from genome assembly GCA_003133485.1 of Candidatus Dormiibacterota bacterium. Next base: position 17 of record PKXR01000137.1, on the reverse strand, counting down.
GACTATGCGAAATAAGC
>PKXR01000091.1:11196-11469 GCA_003133485.1 Candidatus Dormiibacterota bacterium | reverse complement strand
GGTCTGAGATCCTGGACAATCCCAACCTGAGGTCCCGAATCGTCCTGGATCGACTTATCCCGGCCAGGGAACCCGAGTACGGGCCGATTCTCCTTGACATTCATCCGCAGCTCCGCGATGGGCTCCAGCGCCGTGGCATGGGGACCCTCTACACGCACCAGGTGGAGGCCATCGAACTGGCCATGAACGGACGAAGCGTGGCGGTGGTCACCCCCACGGCTTCAGGCAAGTCACTCTGCTATCTGATCCCAGTCCTCGACGCCATCGCCAAGG
>PKXR01000091.1:0-11127 GCA_003133485.1 Candidatus Dormiibacterota bacterium | reverse complement strand
TGCTCCACACCGGGATCCTGCCGCACCACACCCAGTGGGTCCGTCTCTTCAAGGGCCTTCGCTACGTGGTCTTGGATGAACTCCACACCTATCGAGGAGTCTTCGGCAGCCACGTCGCGAACGTGATCCGCCGGTTGGATCGGATCTGCGCGTTCTACGGGGCGAAGCCAACCTACATCTGCTGCTCCGCCACCATCGCCAATCCCCAGGAGTTGGCCGAGCGACTACTGGGGCGCCCAGTCCACTGTGTCGACCGCAGTGGAGCCCCCGCGCCGACCAGGCGGGTGGTGGTGCTGAACCCTCCGATCGTCGACACGCGGTTGGGGGTCCGACGGAGCGCTTCCCGTGAGGCGAGCTCATTGGTACCCCAGTTGGTGCGCAGCGGGTCCCAGACGATCGTTTTCAGTCAGACCCGGCTGCAGGTGGAGCTCCTGCTCCACTATCTGCGCCAAGCTTTGGAGCGTCCCGGGATGGTTGCTCAGGGCGCTCCCCATCACGAGGTAAGGGCGTATCGCGGAGGCTACTTGCCGCTCGAACGGAGGGCGATTGAGTCCGGGCTCCGTTCGGGCGCAGTGCGCTGCGTAGTCTCCACCAGCGCGCTCGAGTTGGGGATCGACATTGGCCGCCTCGACGCCGCGGTTTTGGTCGGCTACCCGGGCACGATCACCAGCACCTGGCAGCGGCTAGGCCGGGCCGGGCGCCGCAATAAGCCCGCTCTGCAAATGCTGATCACCGGTGGGGGTCCGCTGGACCAATACCTGGCCAAGCACCCGGAATATCTCTTGGACCGTTCCCCCGAGCACGCCTTCGTCGACCCGGACAACCTCCTCATCCTGGCGGCTCATCTGCAGGCGGCCGTCTTCGAGCTTCCTCTGCCCGATGGCGAGTCATTCGGTCCCAGCGACGGGGGTGAGCTGCTGGAGGTTCTCCAGGAGGACGGGTTGGTTCACCACACCGGTGGGAGCTGGCACTGGGCCGCCGACGCCTTCCCGGCCGACGCTATCAATCTCCGCACCGCGGCCGCCAGCAACGTCGTGATCCTAGACACAGCGGTGGACGCTCAGGCACCGTCGCAAGGTCCGCAGGGCCCCTTCTCGGGTAGTTCTGGTGGGCATTCTGGATCAGGGTCGCGGGTGGTGGGGGAGCTCGACGAATGGGCGGCTCCCTTGCTAGTGCATGACGACGCCATCTACATGCATCAGGGACGTCAGTACCACGTGGAACGCTTGGACTGGGAGGAGCGGCGCGCCTACGTTCATCCGGTCTCGGTGGACTACTACACCGACGCCGATATGCGGGTGGGCCTGCAAGTTCTCGAGCGCATGGTGGGCCCGGTACTGGACGAGGGCCGGCTCACCTCGCGTGCGCATGGCGAGGTCCGGGTCAGCGTTCTTGCGGCGATGTACCGGAAGATTCGCTTGCTGACCCACGAGACGGTGGGTGCCGGGCCGATCCGAGTGCCCGAGCGCGACCTGCAAACGACCGCCTATTGGTGTTCCTTCTCCTCCCAGATGCCCGCCTGGAAGGGAACTCTGGAGGTGGGGGTGGAGGCGGTCGGGCACGTGCTCGGCCAGGTGGCTTGTTTCCTGGCGATGTGCGACCGACGCGATCTTGGGGTGGTGGCCCAGGTCAGGGCTTCCTTGGGTTCGATTACTGCTCAACCAGACGTGCCCGAAGCGGCTGAGTACATGCCTGGGGACCGGCCGACGGTGCAACCGGCCGCCGTTTCCGGGGCGGTGACTACCGGAGGCGATGACGCTCCCTCGATCTTCATCTACGACGTCCATCCCGGCGGGGTTGGGCTCAGTGCTCGCCTCTTCGACCTCCATGCGGAATTGCTCCGAGCGGCTGCCAGCTTGCTGCGGGACTGTGATTGCGAATCCGGTTGTCCAGCTTGCGTCGGTCCGGTGGCCGGGGTCGAGCCACAGGCCAAGGCCACAGCGCTGGCACTGCTGGGAACGTGTGGCTGGTGACCGACCAACTCCGGCTCAAGATCGAGGCTCTGCGAGGCGGAGGCCGCTCAGGCGTCGCCTTTCCGCCCTCCCTTGATTACCGGTCATCGGCCGCTCGAATGAAAGGGCGCGTCCTAGTACCGGCCTTGATCGAGCTCGGCTTCAGCTGGGATGACGCTCGCTCTCTGTGGTTGCGCCGAACCAGTCTTCATCTGCGCGACCTGGGGCTCGGTGCGGAAGTTCTGGCTCCGGCCGCCCTTCGGTCATTGACTCCACTCGTGGGGCCGGGGTTGGCCGGTCCCGTCGCTTGCTTCGACCTGGAGACGACCGGCCTTCAGCGCGGGACCGGGACGGTGCCCTTTCTCTACGGTTGGGCGGTGGTCTCTGGTGACGAGGTCGAGGTGGAGCAGTGGCTCCTTCCGGACCTCGGTCAGGAGGCGCCACTGGTCGAGGCGGGCCTCGAGCTAGTAAAGCGCGCCGGCCTCCTAGTCACCTACAACGGCGCCAGTTTCGACCTGCCTCTACTACGGACTCGGGCGGTGATGACCGGGCTGGCAAGGCCTTGGCCAGCTACCCCTCATCTCGACCTGCTGCCGCTGGTGCGGCGACTCTTTCGCCATCGCCTGAATCGCTGCAGCCTGAAACGGGCGGAGGAGGAGTTACTCGGACGTCCCAGGGTGGACGACGTCCCTGGCAGTGAAGCTCCGGAGAGGTATCGGAGCTTCCTACGAGACGGGAACCCGGCGCCGCTGGAACCGGTGCTTCGGCACAATCTCCTGGACCTCCTCTCCCTGGTCCGGCTCATCGATCATCTTGAGGGGCACCTTGAAGTGGCAAGGCCCCACCCGTCCGACTGGTACAGCCTGGGCCGGTATGCCGAGGATCGGGGCAATCTGGAACGGGCAGGCGCTCTCTACCGCGGGGCGGAGTCCGAGTCCCCACCACCGCTAGACCGGGCCGCTGCGCTGCGGCGAACGAGGATGCTGCGCCGTCAGGGGCTCGATGCGGAGGCTCGAGCCGCCTGGGAGGTCATCTGGGAGCGCTGGCACGATCCTGAGGCTGCGGAGGCTCTCTGCGTTGACATGGAGCACCGGACAGCTGATCTGAAGGGCGCACTGCAACTTGCTCAGGAGGCCCTCAGCGGTGCGGCGGTGGGGTGGGACCGTCGGTTCGCCAAGCGGATCTGGAGGCTGCAGGCTCGACTCGACAGTAAGGGCCTGCTGGAGAAGGGGAATCCCCCACCGCTTCTTGACCCCGAGCCGAGTGGTGCGCCCCGCCCTTGGGCGTCATGGCTTCCGGGTGGCAATTCGTACGAGGCGTGGCTGGCCCTGAAGCGTGGTCGCGGAGGGCGAACGGTCACCGACAGGGGAGCGGCTGTCCCCGCGACGACTGGGCGTAAGGCCCAGGGGATCATCCGCCAGCGCTGACCGGCGTCAGATAGCGCGGCTCGCGGCCTTCCCGCCGAGAGCCGCGCATCGCCGGCTGCCCGTTGCCGATAACGTCACGTCCGGTGGTAGCGCCATTAGTCCTGCTCGCGCTCTTCCTGCTGACCGCGGCTGCCGTCACGCGCCGGCCGTGGCGGATCTCGGAGGGTTGGTGGCCCCTCGGGGCGGTCGTGGTTGCGCTCGCGATCGGAGCGATCTCGGTGGCGACCGTGGCGCGCGGCCTGAGCAGCAGCCTCGATGTCCTGGCGTTCTTCGCCGGATTGCTCCTTTTAGCGTGGGCGTTGCGCGTGACCGGAATGCTGGGCCGGTTGCTCGATCAGATGGAGGAGTGGAGTCAGAATGACCCACGGCGATTGCTGGCCACGGTGGCGTTGGTCACGGTGGTTGTGACCGCTCTCATTTCCAATGACGCAGCGGCGCTAGTGCTGGCGCCGGAGGTCCTGGACCGACTCCAGCGCCGCGGACTTTCCCTGACTCCCTTTGTGCTGACGATGGCGTTCACCGCCAACGCCGCCTCGGCACTGCTGCCCATCAGCAATCCCGTCAACCTGCTCATCCTGGACCGGTCCAACATCGCCCTCTCGACCTACCTGGCGAAGGTGACGCCAGGGGCCACCTTGGGGGTTCTGATCACGGTTGCTGGATGCCTGCTACTGACGGGCCGGGGACTGCCTCAAGGTCGAGCTGTCCCGGCAGCGAGCTCGAGGCAGTCCTCGGCGCACCGCCCGCTGGCCCGGTGGGTCGCTGCATTGATCGGAGTATTGGTCCTCACCGACGTCGGATTCGCGGTGGCCCGACTTCCGATCGGTCCGCCGACGCTGGCCGCGGGAGCCGTGGCGACGCTACTGGTGCGGTCCGTCGGTGGCTCCCGACAGCTACCACGAGGACTGGGGTGGTCGATCCTCGGTTTGGTCGCGGGGTTCTCAGTTCTTGCCTCCGGCCTGGGGAACTCGGCGTGGCTGGCGACCGCCACCGGGTGGTTCGCCGGAGCGCCCGCTTGGGCGGCCGGAGTCTCAACTGGATTGGTCACTGCACTCATCTCGGGAGTCATCAATAATTTGCCGGCGGCCCTGCTGGTCACCGCCGGATTACAGGCCGGGCATCACCTGGGCACCCTTGCCCTGCCCGCGATCGTTGGGGCCGACCTCGGCCCCAACCTGGCCCCCTTCGGGTCGCTCTCCACGATCCTGATCTTGGGCGCCGTCCGGAGCCGGGGTCAGCCCGTGCCGTGGGGACACGTTTGGCGGCTTGGGCTGGTGGTTGGGCCTCTAGCCTTGCTTCCGACCCTATGTCTGGTAGCGCTCTCCCGCTAACTGCTGCGGCGTCGCTGATGATTGGGAGGATGCCGCAGCCTCTGGTGTTCTCGCTGACGCTGCCGGAGCGCTCCACGGTGATCGGCATCGTGCTCTGCACCGGGGCTGCTTCGGGGATCATGGAAGGGGACCCACCGCACGGAGAGAAAACCAGATGAACGTCCTCGTCGAAGCCTGGAGGTTGATCCACCCGCTTCCAGACGATCGGGACGGGCCGCTAGCGCCACTCCTATTGGTCCTGACCGTGGTCACCGGACTGGTCGATGCCTTCAGCTACCTGGCGCTGGGCCACGTCTTTGTGGCCAACGCCACCGGCAACGTCGCCTTCCTAGCCTTCGCCTTGGCGGGAGCTCACGGGTTCTCGGTACCGGCCTCGCTTCTGGCGATCGCGGCGTTTGCGGCCGGAGCCCTGGCGGGCGGCTGGCTGATCAACCGCCTCGGTGTCAACCGTGGCCGGCTGCTGGCCCTTGCGGCCAGTGTCGAAGCGGTCCTAGCCGCCGCAGCCTTGATCGTGGCCCTGCCGGCTCAGGCACTCGATGGAGGTGCCCCGCGCTTTACCTCATCACCCTGCTCGGGTCGGCCATGGGCCTGCAGAACGCGACAGCCCGCAAGCTCGCCGTGCCTGACCTGACGACCGCGGTGCTGACCTTGACGATCACCGGTATGGCCGCCGACTCCGGACTGGCGGGTGGGCGCGGATCGAAATTGGGTCAACGGCTCCCGGCGGTGCTGGGGATCTTTCTAGGAGGCTTGGCCGGAGCGCTCCTGGTCGAATCAGGAAGAGCTCCCCTCGTGCTGGTGATCGCTCCCATCCTGATGGTGGCCGTAGCTGTCGCGGCGGCCCGGCTGTCCAGGTCCGACCCAAAGTGGGCGCGCGGAGCTGACTGAGCCGACGACGTTCTGCCGGACAGGTGGAGGCTCCCGCGTGATGGGAGTTCCGGAAGAGGCTCTCGGCCACACGCCGGCGGTGGGAGTGATCCACTGAACTCCGGCGGCTAGTCCCGGACCGTCCGCAAATCGCCGCCCGACGGTTCGCGCGGAACGGTCGGCACCGTCGATCGTGGCAAGGGGGTGGTCGAGGAAGCGGAGCACCGGCCTGACTGTGTCTTGGTGTGAAGCATCTTGACGTAGCCCTATGGTCTGGAGTATCTTGAGCTCGAGGCAATGACTTGAAAACCGGGAGCTCTGCCATGAAGACGACTGACCTGACCAGCCACCGGCGGCGACTCGGCACCACCGACCTGCAAATCACCAAGGTGGGTTTCGGAGCATGGGCGATAGGCGGCGGCGGCTGGAGCTACGGCTGGGGATCGCAGGACGATGAGAGCTCGATTGCGGCGATCCGCCGCGCGGTTGATCTTGGGGTGAACTGGGTTGACACGGCCGCCATTTACGGACTTGGCCACTCGGAAGAGGTCGTGGGCCGCGCCATTCGGGGGATTCCGGCGGCGGAGCGCCCCTTCATCTTCACCAAAGGCGGCATGATCCCCGATCTCACCAAGCCGTATCAGGAGCCCCAGCGCAACCTGCAGCCAAACTCGATCCGCCGCGAGGTGGAGGGCTCACTGAGCCGACTCGGGATCGACCGCATCGACCTCTACCAGTTTCACTGGCCCGACCAGGTCGGGACCGCGATCGAGGACTCCTGGGGCGAGATGATCCGCCTCGTCGAGGCCGGCAAGATCCGGGCGGCCGGAGTGTCCAATTTCGACGTGGACCTGCTGGAGCGAGCGGCGGCAATCCGTCAGGTGGACTCGCTCCAACCCCCCTTCTCACTGATCAGGCGCGAGTCTGGGGCCGACGTCATTCCCTGGGCGGCCGCCCAGGGCACCGGGGTCATCGTCTACAGCCCGATGCAGTCCGGCCTGCTCACTGACACCTTCTCGGCCCAGCGCCTGGCGCGGATGGCTGCCGACGACTGGCGGCGGCGCTCCGAGCCCTTTCTCGAGCCCCACCTGTCACGAAACCTGACCCTGCGTGATGCCTTGCGACCGATCGCTGAGCGCCACGGTACGACCGTGTCCGCTGTGGCCGTGGCCTGGACGATCGCCTGGCCGGGAGTGACCGGTGCCATCGTCGGTGCCCGCGACGCCGCGCAGGTGGATGGCTGGATCGATGCCGGCTCGCTCGAGTTGACCGACGAGGATCTGGCCGAGATTAGAGAGGCGCTGCGCCGCACTGAAGCCGGCTCGGGTCCGGTCGAGCCGGTTGATGGTACGACGCTGTGAGTCGCCGAGTCGCCATCCTGGGCACCGGGCGGATGGGGTCGGCTCTCGCGCGGAGGCTGACCCAGCTCGAACCGACGCTCTGGAACCGCTCCCGAGCACGGGCGGAACAGGTCGGTGTGGGCCAGGTCGCGGCCACCCCTGCGGCCGCAGCTAACGACGCTGACATTGTCATCAGCTCGCTGACCGGCGCTGAGGCCTTGCGGAGTGCATTCCGCGGCCCGGAAGGCGCCCTGGCAGCTGCGCACGGGCAACTGTTTGTGGAGATGAGCACGTCGGGGACCGCTTTTCTGGAAGAGATCGAGCCCCAGCTGCGCGCGCGCGGCTCGGGCATCATCGACGCTCCCATCCTCGGGGCGCCCACGGCGGTCCTCCAGGGCGGGGCTGCGATCCTCGTGGGCGGGGCGACTGCCGATCAGGATCGTGCGCGGCCGGTGTTGGAAATGCTGGGTGAGGTGCGCTCCGTGGGACCACTGGGCAGCGGAGCGCGCCTGAAGCTGGTGGCGAACAGCATGCTGGCCGCCATCACCCTGGCCGCTGCCGAGCTCCAGGTGGCGGGGGAGGCCGCTGGACTCGACCAGAATCAGGTCTTCTGGGCGCTGGCCCGGCTGGCGCCCGGGCTCGAAACGCGCCGAGCTGGTTACCTTGACCGCCGCCACGAACCCACCCTATTCGCCGTGCAGGACCTCCTCAAAGACCTCGATCTGGCGCTCGAGCTGTTTCGGCCGTCGACGGCCCAGGCGCCGCTGACAACAGTGGTTCGGAGACTGGTCAGCGAGGCTGCGGCGGGAGCTGGCGAACTCGACATCACAGCGGTAATCGACCGGTATGGGCTGGCCACAGCGGCGGTCCATACCCGCGATGGCCGCGTCGGAAGTGCGGCATGACTGCCGGTGCCCTGCGGATCGAGGGTGATGGCCCGGGCGGCCTTCCCGAATTACCCCAGTTGATTCGGGCCAGCGCGGCGCCAGAAGGATTGGGCCGGATTGCTCTGGCTCTGGTCCTGGTCGCCGCGTTCGTCGTCGTGCTCGACTTCAGCATCGTGAACCTCGCCCTGGCCTCGATCCAGCGCGAGCTCGGCTTCTCCGTGAATTCGCTGCAGTGGGTGGTGACCGCCTATGCGATCACGTTTGGTGGGTTTCTCATCCTGGGTGGGGGACTGGCGGATCGCTACGGCCGCCGCCGGATGTTCGTCGTCGGACTGCTCGTCTTCACCAGCGCCTCCCTGGTCGGCGGGCTGGCGAGCGGGCCGGAGCTGCTGGTAGCCGCCCGGGCCGTACAAGGGATCGGCGCCGCGATTGTCGCGCCGGCGGCACTCGCGCTGATTACCAGCGGATTTCGGGAAGGCGGGTCGCGCAACCGAGCCCTGGGGCTCTACGGTGCGACCGCGTCGGTGGGCTTCGTGGGCGGCCTGGTGCTGGGCGGCATGCTTGTGCAGCTTTTGGGCTGGCGAGCAGTGTTCTTCGTGAATGTTCCGGTGGGCCTCGTCGCCGCCGGCCTCAGCTTGCGCTACCTGCCGAACCTAGCCCACCGAGCTGTCACCGGCGCACTCGATGTCGGCGGCGGGTTGCTAATCACCACGAGCATCGCCGCCCTCGTTTACGCCGTCTCCGAGGCACCGCTGGTCGGGTTCGGTGCGCGCGACGTCCTCCTCGCCATGATCCTTTGCGTCACTTCTCTGGCCGGACTCGTCGTCCTCGAGCGCCATCATCCGAACCCGCTGGTACGCTTCGACGTCCTGAGGCTTCCGACCCTCCGCGCGGCCAACGCGATCACGCTGCTACTTGGGGTGTGGAGCGGTGGGGAGATGATCGTCATGACACTGTATCTCCAGGAGGGACTCCACTATTCACCGCTCCTGTCAGGCCTGGCCATCGCGCCCCAAGGGTTGGTCGGCCTCGTCACCGGGCTCGCCGGCGCCCGCCTGGTAGCGCGTCTCGGGCTCAAGCGGCTGCTGATGCTCACGGCGACGATGACCGGGCTGGGACTGTTGATGCTCGCGGGTGTCACGGCGGTCGGAACCTACCCGATCATGCTCGCGGCGGTCAGCCTGGTCGGGTTTGGCACCGCCGGCACCATGTTCGCCGCCACGGTGGGCGCCAGCAACGGGGTGAGCGACGCCGAGCAGGGATTGGCCGGAGGTCTGCTGAATACGAGTCGCCAGATCGGAGCTGCGATTGGGGCTGCGGTCCTGCTCGCAGTGTCAGAGATGGGACCGCGGGCGTCGGGGGTGATCACTTCGGTGGCCGGAGACCGTTTGGCCATGTTGGCGGCCGCCGCCGTGGCTTTGGCGGCGGTCCTAGTTGCTGGGTTCGGTGTCCGGACGCGTTCGCCAGGTCCGGTTCGGCACCACCCGTTTCGGCACTCGATCGGTGCCCGTGACTCAGCGGCGGCCGCTCCTTCGCGGTCGCGTCACCCGGTCGGGGGCCCGGCCATCTCGGCTGCTGGCGCGGCCCGGATCCAGGGCCGCGAACTGATCCGCCAGGAGCAGCTTGCGCAGCAGGTCAGCAAGCTTTCGCCGTTCGCCGGCGGAGAGCGCCGAAAGGAGCCGCTCCTCGTTCTCCAGGTGGGCCCGAAGCGCCTCGTCCACGACGCGGCGGCCACGGTCGGTCAGGGCGACCAGGGTGCCGCGTCGATCATCCGGGTCGGGGAGCCGTCGGACCAGTCCGGCCGCCTCGACGCGGTCGATTCGGTTAGTCATCGCACCGGACGAGAGCACCAAGGCGCCGACCAGTTGAGTAGGGCTCATCTGGTGGGGAGGGCCGGAGCGTACCAGCGCGGCCAGTACTTCGTACTCACCGAAGGTAAGGCCGAAGTGACTGAAAACGTCCGCAAAGCTGCTCGACTGCAAGAGGTAAATCCGGGTTATCCGTTGCAGCACATGGGTAGGGGAGACGTCGAGTCCGGGCCGCTCCTGGTTCCACTCCCGGACGATGCGATCGATCTCATCCTCTTTCATTTCACCATAGTATCTCGATTCCGAGATTCTCCACAAGGTAGTACTGTCTGGAATAGCTCTAGATCAGACGCGTGCCTCGGAGCGGACGGTATTGGCGCAGAGGTCGGCGACCGCTAAAACGAACAGGGGTTCGTGATCCCGAGTGTCTCTTGACTAGATCTCTATACTCTCCAGGCGAGGTCGGAATGTTTGCGAAGAGTGGTGCTAACGAACGATTCGTCGGCGTCCGACATAAATTAGCTCTAAGGTTCTGATCTCGGCGCGAGATCAAGCCCAGTTCGCGGGAGTGGCTCAGTGGTAGAGCGTCTCCTTGCCAAGGAGAAGGTCGCGGGTTCGACCCCCGTCTCCCGCTCCACTGATCTCAGCGAGAGCTGAAGTGCCCTTCTAATCGTCGCCCAGAGCCTTATTGGTCTCCATCCGACTTCGGTGGGCCGGATCAGCGAGCAACCCCGCCCACTCGACTCCATCGCCGTTCGAAGCGCGTGACAACAGGTGAGCCTCCGATAACCATCCACGCCGGAGCAGAAGTGCCTAACGGCCGCGCCCAAGGCGCGGCCGTTGGCGTGCTTTACCCCACCTCGTTCACCCGAGGTGCGTTTCTAGAGCTGGACAATCACCGCCTTGGTCTCGAGGTAGTTGGNNAGCTCCGCGCTGTACACGTTGTAGGTGTTGACCCATACGGTACCCGCCTTGATGCGCTTGGCGAGCTTGTGAGCCTTCGAGATGTCCCTGGTCCATACGCCCGCCGCCAGGCCGTACTCGGAGTCGTTGGCTTGGCGGGCAAGGTCATCGACATCGCTAAACGGCAACGCCACGATCACGGGTCCAAAGATCTCCTCGCGGACGACGACATCCTCGGGTTTGGTGTCCACTAGCACCGTGGGCTCGACAAAATAGCCTGGGCGGTCGATTGCATGGCCGCCGACCAGCGCGCGGTTGCCCGCCTGCTCGCCCTTGGCCAGATACCCGGTGACCCGCTCGAACTGCTCGAGGGAGACTAGCGGGCCCATCTCGGTGTCCGGATCCATCCCGGACCCGATCTTTATCTTCTTCGCCGCCTCAGCGACACCTTCGACAACTTGATCGAAGCGGTCTTTCTCCACGTACAGGCGGCTACCAGCACAGCACACCTCGCCCTGGTTGAAGAAGATTCCCTGCGCCGCGCCTGCAATAGCCGCGTTGATGTCTGCGTCGGAAAAGATGATGTTCGGCGACTTGCCGCCGAGCTCGAGC
>PKXR01000251.1:4436-4742 GCA_003133485.1 Candidatus Dormiibacterota bacterium | reverse complement strand
TCCTGCCCGCCCAAGACCCCTGCCGAATGCCGCAATTTCAAGCTCTCCGAGAGCGGCAGCGAAAGATCCAAGTCGTGAGCCAGCTTCCGGGTGAACGCCCGTCCGCCCAGCTCAAACATCCGGGTGGACTCCAGGACTGCGTTGCGGACCAGGCTTACGGTGGTGGTTTTTGCCCCGATGTCGATGAAGATCGCGCCGGATTCCAGCACTTCGGGGGTCGAGGCCAACCGCGCTAGAGCGTACGGCTCGGCCACCGTCTCCAAGAGCTCCAGGTCCAGCGCCTGGGCGATCTCGTCCAGGGCCGCG
>PKXR01000251.1:630-4391 GCA_003133485.1 Candidatus Dormiibacterota bacterium | reverse complement strand
CTCCTCGAGGCGGGCTTGGGCCTCACGCAGAGCCCGGCGTTGGATCCCCTCGACCTGGTCGTCCAGCTCGCGCCGAGAGATCCGGGCCTGGGGCCTGCCTCTGATCCTGGAACCCGAATTGCTCATGGCTCTGACCCGAGCCCCGCTGATCCCGACCACCACCCGGGTAGGGATGACTTCGGCCATATCCTCCGCGGCTTCGAGGGCGGCGTGGCAGCCCTCGAGCACCGATTCCACGTCGACCGGCTGGCCCGGATCGATCTGGCCCGGGCCCTGCTCCGCGTGGCCGACACCGAGCACGATTGCCTCGCCGGCCTCTTTCTTGAGCACCAGCGCCTTGATCACCTGGGCGCCGACGTCGAGCGCGGTCACATGGGTCCTAGGCTGTCGGCGCGCCGACGTGGCCTGTGGCATCATCCTTCCTCCAGACTGGACCCAAGGATGGTACGCACCACCGCAAGCGCGGCGGCGTGACCGCCAGCGGAGACTCCCCCCTGTCCAAACTGCGCATTCCCTCCGCCCCCGCCGAACTGGCGACAGGCGGCCTGCGCAATCTGGCCCGCGTTGAGCCCTCGGACTACCAGGTCCGGAGACAGTTTAACCGCGAGGTCCGATCCGGCCAGCACCACCGCGCAGCCCTGGCCGGTTTCCGAGGCCAATTGGTCAGCTCGCCGCGCTAAGTCTTTCTTTCCCAAATGGGACGGCAGATCGAGGATGGCAAGAGTGATCGCCCCGACCTGTTCTCTGGTCGCGGCCTCCGCTCCCCAGGGTCCCTGGCGACGCGACTCGTCCAGCTCTCGCTCAAGATTCCGAACCCGCTCCTGTACTGCTTCCACCCGGGCTCGGACCTCGCTCGCCGGTGCCCGGAACTGCCTGGCGATCTCCGCGGTCTGGGTCCGCTGCTCTTCCCACCAGAGTTCGGCGGCCACCCCCGCGACCATCTCNNCAATTCGGCGCAGGCCGGAACCGACGCTGTGCTCAGCGGTCAGGATGGCCGAACCGATCTGGCCGGAACGCTGTATATGGGTTCCCCCGCAGAGCTCTCGCGAGAAGTCTCCAAAGCTGACCACGCGAACGTCCTCGTTGTAGGTCTCCTCGGGCAATGCGAGCGCGCCGGAGCGGCGCGCCTCGTCCAAAGTCAAGTGCTCAACTTGGCGCTCCAGGTCTTCCCTGATCGCCGAGTTGAGCATCCGTTCTAGCCCGACCAGCTCCTCAGCCGACAGCGCCCGGGGCCAGTTGAAGTCAAAGGTCGCCCGCTCCGAAGAGACCATCGAGCCCCGCTGCACCACCCCCTCCCCCAGCTGGCGGTGGNNCAGCGCAGCATTCAAGAGGTGGGTCGCCGAGTGGTGGGCGGCGCAGCCGGCCCGGTGTACGGGGTCCACCGTGGCCACCACTTCCTGGCCCGCTGTTAGCTCACCCTGGAGTACCCGGCAGCGATGGACTCGCGACCCCGGGTGGGGCGCCGTGGTGTCCAACACGAGCGCCGATCCGCCGGGCCACTCGAGAGTACCCCGGTCCCCCACCTGCCCCCCACCCTCCGCGTAGAAGGGCGACCGTTCGAGAACTGCGTCGAATTCCGCATCAGCTCCAGCCTGGTCGTAGGTCTCACCTTCTCGCAGTACCCGAGATACGAGCGATACCCGACTGTCCGCCTGGAGCTGGTCGTATCCCACAAACTCAGTTGGGGGCAGCTCCAGCTGCGTCGTTCCCGCAACCGCGGTGGAGCGTCGGGCACGGGCCAGCTCCCGCTGCTGCCGGAGCAGTTCCTCCACCTGGGCTAGGTCCACCCGGATGCCTCGGGCCGCGGCCAGCTCCTCGGTAACTTCCAAGGGAAACCCGTAGGTGTCGTGCAATCGGAAGGCATCAGCTCCAGTGATCAAACCTCCCTCAGCTCGGGCGGCCACCGTTTCGAACTGCTCCATCCCCCGAACCAAGGTCTCCTGGAAACGCACGTCCTCCTGCTGGATCACCGCGCGAACACGTTCGGCCCCGCTGGCCAGCTCCGAATAGGTTCCACCCAGGATCGATACGACCACTGGCACCGCAGGCCCCAGTCCGCCGGCCACATCCAGACTCATGGCGCTGACCAAGGCCCTACGAAGGAGGTGGCGGAGGACGTAGCCACGTCCTTCATTGGAAGGCAGGACACCGTCCCCGATCAGCATGCAAGCGCCGCGTGCATGGTCAGAGAGGCGGCGCAGGTGGCGGTCGCGCTGGGTGGGGCCAACAGTCTCTAGNNCGCTCCAGCCCCATGCCGGTGTCCACGCCGGCGTGGGCCAATGGGACGGTACGGCCATCGGGCAGCCGCTCCGAGTCCATGAAGACCAGGTTCCAGATCTCCAGGAATCGTTCACCTCGACCCGGGCGCTGGTCCCCTCCCGCCCCGAAGCGCTCCCCCAAGTCGTAGTAAATTTCGCTGTCCACGCCACACGGACCGGTGGGCCCTGCCTGCCAGAAGTTCTCTTCTAGCCGGGTCACTCGCTCTGACGGAATGCCGGCGATCTTCCCCCAGAGTTTCGCTGAGGTGTCATCACTCGGATGGACGCTGGGATAGAGCCGGGCCGGATCGAGGCCGAATCTCTGGGTGAGCAACTCGAAGGCGTAGGTGATCGCCTCTTCTTTGAAGTACGCCCCGAAGCTGAAATTGCCCAGCATCTCGAAGAAGGTGTCGTGGCTAAGGTCACCTACCGCATCGATATCGGTGGCGCGAAAGGCCTTTTGACAAGAGGTTAATCGCGCTTGGGGCGGCGTCTTTTGGCCCAGGAAATAGGCCTTAAACGGAACCATGCCTGCGCTGACCAAGAGCAGGCTGGGGTCATCCTGGGGGATCAGCGGCGCGCTGGGCACCCGGAGATGGCCGTGCTGCTCGAAATAGTTCAGAAATTCGGCGCGGATTTGTTGACTTAGCAATGCCCATGGTCCATACGGGATCGGCCGGATTCTAGCCGCTCGGCCACTTGGCCGACGACCTCCCTACTACTCCGGAAGCTCGCGTTTGAGTTGAGCCAGCGCCGCCCGCTGCAGGCGGCTGACATGCATCTGGCTGATCCCCAAACGGCGGGCAACCTCAGTCTGGGGAAGCTGCTCGACGAAGCGGAGCACCATGATCTCGCGCTCTCTCGGGGTCAGGTGGCGCATGGCTCCCGCCAGCATGTTCTGCAGTTCGATGCGGCTGAGGTTCTCGTCCTCCGCACCCAGCCGGTCTCCCAATTCGCCGTCCCCATCGCTCTGGCCGGAAGGGGACTCGAGCGAGAGCGCCCGTTGGGCTGGCCCCGCCTCCAGCGCCTGGAGGACTTCGTCTGGTTCCAGCTCCAACCGAGTGGCGATCTCGGGGACGGTCGGGCCTCGGCCCAGCTCCTGGCTCAGCTCCTGCTGGGTGCGGACCACCCGGGCGTAGGTCTCCTGGAGGCGTCTCGGGACCCGCACCGCCCAGCTTTTGTCGCGGAAATATCGCTTGATCTCTCCCAGGATGGTAGGGGTCGCGAAGGTGGTGAACTCCAGGCCCAAGCTGGGGTCAAACCGGTTGATCGCCGCGATCAGCCCGAGATACCCAACCTGCTCCAAGTCCTCCAGCGGCTCACCGCGGCCCGCGAAACGGCGAGCCAGGGAGTGGACCAGTGCGGTGTACTGAGGGACCAGCTCTTCCCGCACCTTGGGGTCACGCGTCTTCGCATATTCAGCGAAGAGCCGCCGTTGCAACTCGCGATCGAAGCGGGGGGGCGTTGACCCCGCCTCGATCACCGCCAGCGGTACTTGGCCAG
>PKXR01000251.1:0-621 GCA_003133485.1 Candidatus Dormiibacterota bacterium | reverse complement strand
CCCGGGGACCGGATTCAACCTGGGGCTGGGGCTTGGTGCCGAGAAGGCGGACCTCGACCCGCAGGGCATCCTCTTGGACTAGGAAGTTGATCCGGACCTTGGCATCTGCCATTTGGGCCGCAACGGCGGCTCGGATGGTGTGCTCACAGGCCTCGGCGATGGCGATATTGAGCTCATCGAGGGCCTCCAGACCCAGCCCGGCGACGCTGGCCATCCCGGCGGCCGCTCGCTTGGCGACCACAATGTACTGGGGATCCGCCGGAATCCTCAGTTCCGTCGCGTCGGCCGTCCTGGCAGCCATCACCTCACTGCTTGCCCCCTCTGATGCGAACTCAAACCTGGCAGATAGGCCCGGCGGCTCCCGGCGGCTCGTGGCTCCGATCCCTCGCACACTAAGTGGGTGCGCCGCACGCTACCTTCCAAATCCTCTCAAGGAGGCTAGTGGGCCGTCGGCGGTATTGGCGCTCCCGAGGAATCATCACTAGGGTCGGGTGCTTGTGTCCGTCGGGGCCCCGGGCCCAGATCAACCGTAGCACGGCTCACTCAGACCGCGTCTCCCTGGGTCCACCTACCCTGGGGTCCAACTTCAGCCCTACCTCGGCCAACTGGTCGGGATGAACC
>PKXR01000138.1 GCA_003133485.1 Candidatus Dormiibacterota bacterium | reverse complement strand
AGTTCAACGCCCGCTTCGGCGATCCTGAGACCGAGGTCCAGCTACCTCTGTTGCCGGACCTGGTGCCGGTGCTGCGGCAGAGCGCAGCGGGCGAGCTTCGCGAGTCCGACCCCCAGCCGCTGGCCGGGACCTGCGTCGGAGTGGTTGCCGTCCGGGAGCCCTACCCGGAGGCGGTCAAACCGGGTGGGTGGGTGCTCGGAATACCGGCAGCCGAGGAGCGCGGGTGTCTCGTGTTCCAGATGGGGACTCGTCCGGGAGCGGGCGGCTCGGTCGAGGTCGGGGGGGGGCGGGTGCTGATCTGCGCCGCCGTCGGCGAGGACCGCGAGTCAGCCCGCCGCCAGGCATACTCCGGGCTGACGGCGATTAGCTTTCCGGGGATGCGGTACCGTCAGGACATCGGAGCCTGATCGGGGCATCGGCTTCCCGGTGGCCCGCGCCGACGCAGTCTCACCGAACTCACTTCCGAGGTATGTCCATTGCCGGACGCCACTCCCTCCGCCGATGCGAAGACCCGCGATCAGAAACTGGTTCGGAGGCTGCTCCAAGCTAAGTTGAGCCAGCTGGCTGCCGAGGAGTTTTCCCTGGCGGGGGCCGTCCCGGAACCGGGCACCAAGGTGCAGTACGGCAAGCGCGCCGGTGACCATGTCGCCGAGGCCGCAGATCAGATGGCCCGCTCAAGGACCGCGGGCGAGCTCGAGAAGCTTGAGGAAGAGGTGAAGGCAGCCGTCTCCAAGTTGGACGGCGGCACCTATGGCAGTTGCGAGGACTGCGGCGAACCGATCGTGGCGGCTCGACTGGAGGCACTGCCTTGGGCCACCCGCTGTGTCGACTGCCAGTCGCGGCTGCGACATTAGCCCAGCGCTCAGCGGGATTGGGATGGGGAGCACCCAGGCTCCGACGGTTGGCCTCCTTCATCCAGGAGAGATGGGTGCTGCGGTGGGGGCGGCGCTCCGGAGCCGGGGAGTCGAGGTTTTGTGGGTCGGCGAGGGCCGAAGCCAGTCCACTCGAGACCGGGCCAGCGCAGCCGGACTGACGGAGACGGCAACACTGTCCGAGCTGATTGGTGCCAGCTCGGTAGTCCTCTCCATCTGCCCCCCAGAGGCGGCCCTCCAGGTGGCGGGACAGGTTGCGGCCGACAAATTCGAGGGGGTCTTCGTCGACGCCAACGCCATCTCGGCCCAGAGCGCCCGGCAGATCGAGGAGCTCATCGTCGAGAGCGGGGCGAGGTTCGTGGACGGCGGCATCATTGGGGGACCGCCAGCACCTGGAGGGGACACGCGGGTCTACTTTTCAGGCACTGGCGCCGCCGCTGTCGCCGCTATGTTCGAAGATAGTGACCGCCTGACCGCGATGGTGCTGGAGGGACCGGTTGGTGCCGCCTCTGCGCTCAAGATGTGCTACGCAGCCTGGACCAAGGGCACCACCGCGCTGCTGCTCGCGGTCCGCGCGGCCGCTGCAGAGATGGATGTCGAACACCCCCTGCTCCGAGAATGGGAGCTGTCGCAGCCCGAGCTCGTGGGGCGCTTCGCCAGAATCGTCACCTCGACCCCCAGCAAAGCCTGGCGCTTCGTGGCCGAGATGGAGCAGATCGCCGAATCCTTCGACGCGGTCGGGGTCCCCGGGGGGTTCCATCGGGCGGCCGCGGAGGTCTTCTCTCGACTAGCGCAATTCCAGAACCAGAAGCCGGGACCGTTCTTAGAGGAACTTCTGGCGGCGGTGCAACGCCCGAACCCGGAAACCGTCGCTGGGGATTCCCCAGCACCGCCGAAGGAACCGTGCGGACCAGACTGAACGGCCTCCTCAGCGCGCGCTGGTTCGCGCCCCGGGCATCCCTCCGGTTACCCTTGGCAGTCCATGACCGCGATCGGACTGATCGAGAGCTCCCTGCGGCACGGGCAGCAGACGTTGCTCCTGAGCCGCCTGAGGACCCGGCACCTCCTCTCCCTTCTAGAAAGGCTGAATGGGTGCGGTTACGCCGGCTTGGACGTGTTCGGTGGAGCCACCTTTGAGGTTTCGCTGGAGCACCTCGGGGAGGACCCATTCGAGCGGCTGAAGGCAATCCGAGCCGGGACCAAGACTCCGCTCGTGGGATTGATCAGAGGACAGTCTCTGGTGGGCTACCGGCCCCTCCCCGACGACGCAGTCGACAGCTTCGTGGCTTTGACGGCGGAGTGCGGCCTCGACGTCTTCCGCTGCTTCGACCCGCTCAACGACGCGCGCAATCTGGGCCACGTCGCGGAGGCGGTGCTGGCGGCAGGCAAGCATCCGGAGGGCACCTTGGTCTACACGGAGAGCCCGGTACACTCCGTGGAGAGCTTTCTGACCATTGGGGTTGAGCTGGCCGCGCTCGGGTACCAGAGCCTGTGCGTTTTCGATCCGGCGGGCCTCCTCGGAGCCGGCTCGGCCCGGGCGCTGGTGGAGGGGCTAAGCAGTCGCACCAAGCTCCCGGTCAGCGTCCACTGCGCCACCATCACGGGTCAGGCATCCTTCGCGTACCTGGCGGCCGCCGAGGCTGGCGCCCAGAACCTGGACGTGTGCCTCTCACCACTAGCGGGAGGGTCCTCGCTTCCCAGTACGGAGGGGGTATACGCTGCCTTGAGTGGGACCGACCTCCAGCCTCGGCTCGACGAGCGCCGGGTCCTGGCGGCGGCGGACGCCCTCGACCAGCTGATGCCCCTGTACCAGGCGATTGCCGATCCCCGGGGCTGGCAGTACGACTCTTCGACTCTTCGGACTCAGCTGGCCCCCTCGGTTCTGGAGCACCTGCACTGGGAGTGTGAGACCCAGGGCGCTCAGGGCAAGCTGCCGGCCGTGTTGGAGGAGATCCCCAGGGTCAGGGCCGAGATGGGATATCCCCCGCTGATCACCCCCATCGCCCAGGTCGTGGTTAGCCAGGCGGTCGCCAACGTCGCCTCTGGGCAGCGCTACTTGACCGTGGCTCAGGAGGTTAAAGACTACTTCCTGGGTCTCTTCGGACAGCCGCCCGGCCCGGTGGACCCGGAGATCCAAAAGCTGGTCATCGGAGAAGAGGAACCGATCACACTCCGCCCGGCCGAAGTGCTGGAACCGGCGATGGACCTAGCCCGTCGGACCCTGGCCCGCCAGGGCTGGCCCAAGGCCTCCGAGCCGCAGGTGCTCAGCTTCCTGCTGTTTCCGGAGGCAACCTCCGCGCTGCTTCGAGGGGAGGCCCGGGTGGAGCGGCTGGAGGATGAGCTTGAGCCAGCCCCTCCATCTCCCGTTCCGGCGGCCGTCATCGACGGCGGGGACCTCAGCGAGCCAATCGGGGACGCTGCCGTGATACCTGTCTTAGCGCCACCTCCCGCGCCGTCGCCAATCGCGGTTCCGGACCAGACCCCAGCCCCGGCCGCCTCGGCGCGAGAGTTCTCAGTCGAGGTAGATGGCGAGATTTTCGAGGTGAGGGTGACCGCCACTGACGGGAGAGGCCTGGGCGGTGGAGCCATAGGTGACTCCGAAGGAGCGGCTCCGGTGTCCGTTACGGAGGGGGTCAAGGCCCCTATGCAGGGCCTGATCGCTCGGATCTCCGTGAAGGTGGGCGACCAGGTGAAGGTGGGTCAGACCGTAGTGGTGCTGGAGGCGATGAAGATGCAGAACGACATCCCTGCCGACCGGGCTGGAGCGGTGACCGCGGTCATGGTGGCCGTCGGGCAGGTCGTGAGCCGGGGTGACGTCCTGGTCCAGGTCGCCTAGGTCCCCGGTGAGCTCTTTCGGGACCGTTCTGGTCGCCAACCGGGGCGAGATCGCTGTCCGGGTGATTAGGGGCTGTCGCGACCTCGGGTTGCGCTCGGTTGCCGTCTACTCGGAGGCGGATCGAGGGGCGCTCCACGTCCGATTGGCCGACGAGGCGGTGGAGATCGGGCCCGCCTCAACGAAGGAGTCCTACCTCAATTTGGAGCGGATCATGGGGGCAGCCAGGGAGATGGGGGCTGATGCGATCCACCCAGGCTACGGCTTCCTCTCCGAGAACCCGCTGCTGGCCGAAGCCTGCACTGACGCCCGGATCACGTTCATCGGTCCGCCCGCCGAGTCCATGCTGGCCATGGGGGACAAGGTCCGGGCCCGCCAGCGGATGCAGCAGGCCGGAGTCCCGGTGGTCCCGGGCAGCGATGCCATCTCCGACGAGGCGCAGGCCCTGGCGGCTGCCCGGGAGATCGGCTTCCCCATCCTGGTCAAGGCATCCGCCGGGGGAGGTGGGATTGGCATGCGCGCCGCCCAAGACGAGGAGGAGCTCAAAGCCGCCATTACCAGTTGCCAGGACTCCGCTCAGCGGTTCTTCGGGGACCCGCGGGTCTTCCTAGAGCGACTGGTCATGGATCCACGCCACATCGAGATCCAGGTGCTCGCCGACTCGCACGGCAATACCATCCACCTTGGCGAGCGCGAATGCTCGGTCCAGCGCCGCCATCAAAAGCTGGTGGAAGAGTGTCCCTCGACTGCCATCAGCACAGCGATTCGTGAGGAGATGGGCCAGGCGGCGATCAAGGCAGCCGAGGCGGTGGGCTACGTGAACGCCGGTACGGTGGAGTTCATTGAATCCCACGGTTCCTTCTACTTCTTGGAGATGAACACCCGCCTGCAGGTGGAGCATCCGGTGACCGAGCTGGTGACGGGCATTGACCTGGTGGCAGCTCAGCTGAGGGTGGCGATGGGCGAACCACTGCCCTGGCGCCAAGAACAGATTGAGTGGCGGGGCTGGGCCATTGAGTGCCGCATCAATGCCGAAGACCCCTGGCATGACTTTCAGCCCACCCCCGGTCGGGTGACCTCATATCACGAGCCCTCCGGCCCGGGAGTTAGGGTCGACAGCTCCCTAGCAGGTGCGGGAAATGTGAGTCCGTTCTACGACCCGATGATGGCCAAGCTCATCGTGCACGGCGAAAGTCGCGACCAGGCAGTCGCCCGCGGGCGCCGTGCATTGTTGGAGTATTTGATTAGCGGAATCGTCACCAACATTCCGTTTCATGCTGCGCTCCTAGACGACCCGGATTTTGTCCAGGGCAATCTCACCACCGAATTCATCGCTAACCATCCGGATCTCCTGCCGCGCGCCGAAGCTTGGCGTGATCAGCAGCCGCAGAAGCTGAGGCAGCTTTCTTCGCAGGCCGGTCGAGTCGCGGCGATTGCCGCCGCCATCACCATTGCGCAGTGATCGGCAAGCGCGCGCGGGTCAGTGCGTCGAGCCGAATCAGCCGGCGGTCGCTGGTTCGGGCTGCAACACCACTTGGTACGCGCTCTGCATTGGGGTGTTGTAGATATCAGCGAGTGGTGACGACACCGTCAGTGTCACCGCGCCCGCGGGCAGGGAGTTGACGCTGACGGTTTCAGTTCTTGTCAACGCTGCATAGCTGAACTGTGCACCGGCAACTACGTGCCCGTCGATACTGAGCGTGGTCGACTGCGATCCCACTGTGAGCGGATTTAGGTCGGCATCAAAGTGAATCGCAAAGACAGTTGTGCCGCTGCTACTGGTAGACGCTGAAACGCTCAGGACCTGTGGGCCAATTGGTATCGGCGTTAGTGCGCCCGGCGAGATGCTGCTGATTAGTGGCGAGGCTCCCGCCGTCTGCACGGTCACGGTCTCTGGCAGGAACGCGGGACCCGACGAACTGGTGGCGTCGCGCACCAAACGCAGATCGACGGTGTAGGAGCTCGCTCCCGGTGCGGTCGGGGTGGTGGAGACAGCGTAGAAACGGTCGAACTTCCCCGGCAAGATGAGCGCCGGGGTGATGTAGGTTCCCGGCGCCAAGAGACTGGTGATGGCGGTCACCGCGGACGCTGGGTCGCTCACTTGGAGCTGGGCTAGGTCGGCGGCGGTCGCGAGGGCGGTCTCGGCGGCGGTATCGCCGCTGGCGGGGGGCTGCGTTACGCCCGACAAGAGCAGGCTCTCGACGCTCTGAGACGAGGCGCCGGAGACGTCGGCGAGCTCGGACATCTGGTCCCCGGCCGGATCCCAGACAGGGTCGCTGACCGCGGTGAGGCTGCCCAGGGTGCCGCTCACCTTGGACAGAATGTCGATGGCGTTCAGCTGGGACGACTGTCCAGCGGCGGTGGAGACGTAGGTCAGATAGGTATCGGTGGGGTCGAAGGTCAGGTCACTCAGCTGGGTTCCGGCAGGGGCGGTCAGCAGAACCGTGCTTTGGGAGCCGAGATCGGAGGTCAACTTAATCGCGTCCGTGCCGCCGATGTCCGAGATATAGGCAAGTTCTGTTCCCATCGAGGCCCAGGCAGGCACCCCTACCAGGTCGTTCAGGGCGGTCGCGGTCCCACCTGGAAGGGAGTAGACGGTGGGAACTCCGCTGGGTCTGGCGAAGATCGCCTCGGCCGAGGGAGAGAGGGAGAACAGCCCGCCGGGGTCGACCTGCACCGAGGGGTCCACACTCGTGACCTGGCCGTCGAGGCTGACCTCTCGGAGCTGACCGGCCGCCGCGAACAGCAAGTCGCCGTTGTCGAGCCAGGCTAGACCGGGATCAGATTCAGCGGAGGTCGCGAGCGTCTCGGGGGTGCCGCTGCCGCTGGCCGCGACCACCTCCAGCGACAGGGTGCCGTTGGTCCCCGGAGTCCAGTAGGCGATCTCCTGGCTGTCTGGAGAGGCGACCGCTCCTTCGGCATTGGAGGCGACCACCTCCAGCGTGGGGCTGACCAGGTAGAGGGTCCCGAAGGAGAGGTCGGGGGAACCGGGAACGCTCGGCGTGAGTGTCGGGGAGGGGCTCGGTGATTGCGCGCTCGAAGGCACCGCCAGCGGCGTCCCTGAGCTCAGCAGGAGAAGGGCGCCGTCCGCCATGTAGCTGAGAGAGGCGACCCCTGAGGTGACCGCGACGTGGGTCACCGAGACCACCGTCGGAATCTGCCCCTGAGGGGTGGACGGGGCTGAGCCGGTGCCGAAGGGGATGACGATGGCTGACGTCGCTTCAGCCCCGTTCTGAGCCTTGGCGTCCGGTTGAGGAATGGTCACGACGTAGCCCACGTTGGGGGCCAGCCCGTGTGCAGGGGAGATCACCAGGGTCTCGGGGTTGGACCAGTTCGCCTGGTACGAGACGGCTGGTTTAATCGTCAATCCCTGAACCACAGCGGTCTCGTCCATCGGTCGGTTGAAGCTGATCCGGATCGCCTGCGTGACCGGGATCCGATGGTGGCCGGCGACGGCCGCCTGGACCTTCACCTGGCCCCGCGCGAGCGGGACCGCCACCAACGAGGCCACCACCACCGCTACCGCGGCCAGACCGGCGACTCCCACGGTTGCGGTGAGTGGCAGCGCCAGCCGCCGAGATCGTCGCATCCCGGCCGTTCCGGTCGCCCTGGCTTCCCGCATGAGGTTGGCTCGTAGCCGAGCCTGGAACTCAGGGTCTGCATCGGGCGGCGGCTGGGCCCGCAGTTTCAGCCGGAGCTCCTCGGCGGTGCGGATGAGCTCGGTACCCGAGTGCCCGCCACGATCCTGGAAAATCGCCCACAGTTCGGAATCGACTCCCTCGGGCGCGGTCGGCTTCGGCTCCCGCCTGAGCCAGCGCGAGAGCCTAGCCACGGTGTTCCTCCGCCTCGACGCGGAGCGGGCGCAGCGCCAAGCGCACGGAGGCGGTACCCCGGAAGACCAGCAGTTTGATCGCGCCCTCGCTCTTGCCCATGATTCGGCCGATTTCCGCTAGCGGGAGGTCTTCGGAATACTTGAGGGTCATCGCGGTGCGCTGCTGGTCCGGCAGCGATTCGATCGCCTGCCAGATCTGGTCCAGCCCCATCTGCTCGGCCACCTGGTCGTCGACCGCAACTCCTCCCGAGGCCAACTCCGGACCGCTCTCCAGGCTGTCCTCGCCGCGCTTGCGCGAGCGGTAGTGGTCGGTAATCGTGTTGATGGCGATCTGATAGAGCCAAGCGGAGAAGGGATGGCCGCTAGGTCGATAGCGCCCGATCGCCCGGAGCGCCTTGAAGAACACCTCACTGGTGATGTCCTCGGCCAGCTCCGCGCTGCGGACCCGGGAGGCGACGTACCGGTAGATCTGGGGGAAGTAGTGGTCATACAGTTCGCCGAAGCCTTCAGGATTGGCCTGGGCCCGGGCGATCAGCCTCTCCTCGCGATCCGGGGGAATTCTCACCGCCGCGATCCTCGGACCGGAACCACAAACGCTCTGGCAGGGCAAGCGGTTACGAACACCTGCGCCTCTGCTGACCCCACCCGCCCACGGTACCGGCCTCGTCGGCCGCCCCGCGCAAGAACTCGTTGGAACGACGCCAGCTCGTCCTCGGCGATGAGCTGGAGAGTTGACCTTAGCCGTGCCGCGGCATCGACGGCGGCCTGGCGGCCCCCACGATCGACTGCAAACGGTGATTCGGCGTCGGCGGTTACGACCGGTGCCGGGTCGGATTGAGCTGCCTGTGCTGCAGCCGGATCGGTCCCAGGGGGAAGCGGCCGGCTGCCACCTATACTCAATTTAGGTGACGAAGGCCCTGCCACTGCAGCGACCCTTGCCAGGCGGTCGATCGTGATCGACCGCTACGCCCCCAAGGAATTGCGGGAGCTGTGGTCAGACGGGACCCGACTGCGCCTTTGGCTCCAGGTGGAACTCGCCGTCTGCGAAGCCCGGGCCGCGCTGGGGGGGGAGATCCCACCCTCCCAGATGGAAGCTCTCCGCTTCGCCAAGCCGCCGACCGCGGAACGGGTGGCCGAGATCGAATCCGTGCAGGGCCACGACCTGGCCGCCTTCGTAAGCGCGGTCCAGGAGCAGCTGGGCGAGGAGGGTTCCCAGATCCACCTGGGTATGACCAGCCAGGACGTAGTCGACACTGCCCTGGCTCTCCAGCTGCGAGACGCCAGCCGGCTAATCCTTGCTGATCTGGACCGGTTGCTCGAGCGGGCGTCGGGGCTGGCCTTGCGGCATCGGCGCACGCCGATGGCGGGCCGGACCCATGGGATGCACGCGGAGCCGGTCACCTTCGGCTTCGTCATGGCCAACCACTTCGACGAGCTGAGGCGGTCGCGGCAGCGGTTCCAGGCGGCGGCGAGCGAGGTCGAGGTGGGCAAGCTCTCCGGCACCGTGGGCACCCACGCCACTATCAGCCCGGAAGTCGAGGTCCTGGCCCTGCGGCAACTGGGCCTGGAGCCGGCGCAGATCACCACGCAGGTGGTCGCTCGGGACCGCCACGCCGCCTACCTCTGCTCCTTGGCCGTCCTGGGCGCGGTTTGCGAGCGGCTGGCCACCACCCTGCGCCACCTGCAGCGTACCGAGGTGGGCGAGGTGCGGGAGCCCTTCGGCGAGCGGCAGAAGGGGTCGTCCGCGATGCCCCACAAGCGCAATCCCGTGCGCCTGGAGCAGGTCTCCGGGCTGTGCCGTCTGTTGCGGGGCTGGGCGGTGGCCGGGCTGGAGGATGTCGCCCTCTGGCATGAGCGAGACATCTCGCACTCTTCGGTGGAGCGGGTTGCCCTGCCCGACGCGACCATGGCCACTGCCCACATCCTGCGCACGCTGGCCCAGGTGTTGGACGGGTTGCAGGTGGACGAGGCGGTGATGCAGGCCAACCTGAAGCGGCGGGGCCAGATCTCGCAGAGCCAGCAGTTACTGCTGGCCCTGATCCGGGCCGGCCAGCCCCGGGAGACGGCCTACCGCCTGGTGCAGGCGCTGGCGCTGACGGCCGACCAGCCAGGCGGCGACTTCCGCGCCACCGCCCAGGCAAGCCCCGAGGTCGTGGCTGTGCTGAGTCCCGAGCAGCTGGCTGGGTGCTTCGACCTGCAGCCCTACCTGGCCCAGATCGACGAGAGTTTTCGCAGGTTAGGGCTGCTGGAGGCGGCGGTCAAGGAAGTGGGACCGGAACCTGCTGATGGCTGAAGGATCGCCTCTTGGGTTAGGAGTCGGCGAAGTCGAGATTCCTGGAGTCCCACTTTTCCGGCGGGGCAAGGTCCGGGACACCTTCGACCTCGGCGAACGGCTGCTGATGGTCTCCACTGACCGTATCTCCGCTTTCGACAGTATTCTGCCCACCCTCATCCCCGACCGCGGCCGGGTCCTGACGGCGATGTCCCGCTACTGGTTCCGAACCACGGCCGACCTGGTGCCCAACCATCTCCTCCCCGACGACCCTGCGGCGCTCCCCAGGGGTGCTCTGGCAAAGCTCGGCGGCCGGGCGATGTTCGTCGCGAAGGCGCAGCGGATCGACGTCGAGTGCGTCGTCCGAGGGCGACTGGCGGGGAGCGGTTGGCAGGAGTATGAAGCTACCGGGAAGCTGGCCTCCGAGCCAGTTCCGCGGGGGCTCGCCTTCGGAGCCGAGCTGCCCGAGCTCCGCTTCACCCCGGCTACCAAGAGTGACCACGGCCACGACCAGAACATCAGTCGCGGCCGGCTGGTCCAGCTGGTGGGCAGTGAGCTGGCGCAGCGGCTGGAGGAATTCAGCCTCCGGATCTTCCGGCTGGCCCAGGTCCACTGCCGGGAAGCGGGGTTCACTCTAGTCGACAGCAAATTCGAGTTCGGTTTTATCGATGGCTCCCTCACCCTGATCGATGAGTTACTCACCCCTGACTCTTCCCGGCTCTGGGATCTGAAGCAGGCGCCGGGCCAGGCCCCCCACGGATTCGACAAGCAGCTGGTTCGCGATTACCTGCTCTCCACGGGATGGAACCGCAATCCGCCGGCACCGGCTCTCCCGGAGCAGTTGGTGCAAGAGACCCGCAACCGCTATCTGGAGGCCTCGAGACGGATCACCGGCAGCGATTTGTAGCCGAGGTCGTGGTCAGCCTCAAGGAGGTGGTCAACGACCCCCAGGGGCTGGTGGTCAAGGACGCCCTCCATTCGCTCGGTTATCCCGAGGTGGCGGGCGCCCGGGTGGGCAAGTTCATCAGCCTGGAATTGGCTGAAGAGGACGTCGAGTCGGCGCGAGAGCGGGTCGATCAGATGTGCCGCCGGCTCCTGTGCAACGGCGTGATCGAGGAGTATCGGTTCGAGCTGCGGCCGGTCCCTGCCGCTTGAGCGTGCGCTTCGGGATCGCCGTCTTCCCGGGTACCTGGAGCGACCGGGACTGTGCCCACGCAGTGGATCTGGCCGGGGCTGAGGCGGTGCCGCTGTGGCACGCCGATCGTGACCTTAAAGGCTGCGAGGTGGTCATTCTCCCTGGCGGTTTCGCCTACGGCGATTACCTGCGGGCCGGGGCGATAGCCAGGTTCGCGCCCTTGATGGAGGCGGTCCGCGAGCACGCGCAGGCGGGCGGGTTGGTGCTCGGCATCTGCAACGGCTTCCAGATCTTGTGTGAGGCGGGGATGCTCCCGGGCGCCCTGCTGCGCAATTCGAGTCTGCAGTTCCGCTGCCAGCCCACCTGGCTGCGGGTGGAGACGACTGCGACTCCCTTTCTCGCCGGGTGCCACCAGGGGCAGCGGCTACGGGTGCCGGTTTCGCACGGCGAGGGCCGGTTCTTTGCGGACCCGGTGACCCTGGCCCAGCTCAACTCCGAGGGCCGGGTAGCTCTCCGCTACAGTGACGAGCAGGGCCAACTCACCGAGACTGCCAACCCCAACGGCTCCCTTCAGAACATCGCCGGGATCCTCAACCAGCACGGCAATGTGCTCGGGATGATGCCCCACCCAGAGCGCGCCTGCGAGGAGCTCCTCGGTTCAGACCACGGGATGCGGTTCTTCACTTCGGTGATCCAGCAGCTGGCTCCGGTTCCCGGATGACGCCGGCGGCTGCTACCTCGGGTCCGACCGCGGCCGAGCTCCGGGAGCTGGCGCTCACCGAGCTGGAATACCAGTCGGCGACCGAGCAGCTCGGCCGAGCGCCCAACCGCTTGGAGCTGGGGATGCTCGGCGCGCTCTGGTCCGAGCACTGCAGCTACAAGACCTCCAAGGCGTTGCTGCGCCAGCTGCCGTCCGAAGGAGGGCGGGTGGTCCAGGGACCAGGCGAGAACGCCGGTGTGGTGGATTTGGGCGGAGATCTCCTCTGCTGCTTCAAGATCGAGTCGCACAACNNTGGGCGGGATCGTGCGCGATGTCTTCGCGATGGGGGCGAGACCGGTCGCGCTCCTGGACGGGATCCGGTTTGGCGATCTGGATGATCCCCAGCAGCGCCAGCGTTTCGCCCGCGTGGTCGAGGGAATCGGCTGGTACGGGAACTGCATCGGGGTGCCGACCGTCGGGGGCGAGACGTATTTCGACCAGGCCTA
>PKXR01000072.1 GCA_003133485.1 Candidatus Dormiibacterota bacterium | reverse complement strand
GCGCGAGCAGACGCTCAATCAGATTCTCACCGAGATGGACGGCTTCGACTCCCGCGAGGGGGTGATTGTGCTAGCTGCGACCAACCGGGCCGATGTTCTGGACTCCGCCCTCCTCAGACCCGGGCGCTTCGACCGCCGGGTCATGGTGCAGCCGCCGGATCGGGTCGGCCGGGCCGCCATCCTCAAGATCCACACTCGAGGGGTTCCTCTAGGCGAGGACGTCGACCTCAACAACGTGGCGTCGCAAACTCCGGGACTGGTGGGGGCGGAGCTGCGCAATTTGGTCAACGAAGCCGCCTTGCTGGCAGCCCGTCGGGACCGCAAGGCGGTGACCCAGCCTGACTTCACCGATGCCTTGGAAAAGGTGCTGCTGGGGGCGGCCCGCAGAATCGTTCTGTCCGAGGAGGATCGGCGCCGGACCGCGTGCCACGAGAGCGGTCATGCCCTCCTCGGCCTGCTGGTGCCCGAGGCCGATCCGGTGCGCCGAGTATCGATCGTCCCTCGCGGGCGAGCCCTCGGGGTCACCGTGCAGTCCCCCGTGGACGACCGCCAGAACTACCCCGAAACCTATCTCCGAGCCAGAATCGTCGGGGCTCTTGGGGGCAGGGCGGCCGAGAAGCTGGTCTACGACGTGGTCACCACTGGAGCGGAGAGCGATCTCCAGCAGGTGACGATGATCGCCCGTCAGATGGTGGTCCACTGGGGCATGAGCCCCCTGGTGGGGCCGCTCAACCTGACCGAAGAGCAAGACAGCGGGGCGCTGGTGATGACCCAGCGGCCCTACAGCGAGGCGACCGCGCAGGTAATCGACGCGGAGGTCAAGCGCATCGTCGAGGAGTGCTTCACCGAGGCTCGCGACCTCCTGACCCGGAACCGGGACAAGCTGGAGGCGCTGACCCAGGCACTCCTCCGCGACGAGTCACTCGATGAGGAGGAGATCCTGCAGGTCACGGGGCTGCCAGCCAAACCCGGCCCGGTAGCGATGGTCCCGCCTTCCCCCGCGAGCGTGGAGGACGCCCCGCCGGTGGTGCCGGAGCCGGTTCTCCCGGCCCGCTGAAGTCGTCCGCCGACCCGGGGACTGGGAGCTCCGTCAAGGGAGCCCGGCCGGTGCTGGCGGTGGTTGCCATCCTGCTGCTGGCCTTCAATCTGCGCCTGGCCGTCTCCAGCGTCCCGCCGATCCTGGCCGACCTTGGTCTCGGCGCAGCTGCACAGTCGCTTCTTGTCACCGTCCCGGTGCTCTGCTTTGGGCTGGCCGCGCTGACCGGTCCCTGGCTGCGCCGCCGGCTCGGGGAGGAGCAGCTGCTGCTTTTGGTGATCGCGGTCCTGGCGGTGGGGCTGGCGATCCGGGCCGTTTGGCCGCAGGGGGGACTCTTCCCGGGCACGGTGGTGGCGGCGCTGGCGGTCGCGATCATGAACGTCTTGGTCCCGGCGGTGATCCGGGGCAAATTCGCGGGGCATGCTGCCGCCATGACCTCGGCGTACACGGTGTCGCTCAGCGTGGGCGCCGGCCTGGCAGCGGGGCTGACGGTTCCCATCCTGCATGCCACCAAGTCGGTGCATTTCGCCCTTGGGGTGTGGGCTCTGCCGGCGGCGGTGGCCGGCTTGGTTTGGCTGACCCAGGTCGCCACCTGGCGGCCCACCTCTAGCCAGCGCCAAAGTGCGGCCACGCCTGCCGGTGCGCCGCGAACTCGACTGTGGACCAGCCCCCTGGCCTGGCGGGTAACCGGCTTTTTCGGACTGCAGTCCTTGGTCTACTACGCGGTCTTGTCGTGGCTCCCCTCGGTGTACCGAGCCCGGGGAGATAGCCCCGCCTCGGCGGGGGCGCTGCTCGCGATTCTGGCCACGGTGGGCATCCTGGGCAACCTAGCCGGGCCAGCCCTGGCGTCCCGCGCCAAGGACCAGAGGCTGGCGGTGCTGGCGGGTATTGCGCTCACCGCGGTGGGTCTGCTCGGAGTGCTTTTGGGTCCCCTCGACACCGCGGTGATCTGGGTGTGCATCCTGGGCATCGGCACCGGCGCCACCTTCGCGCTGGCGCTGCTGGTGGTCGTCGTACGGTCGGCGAACGCCACCACCGCGGTCCGGCTCTCCGCCATGGCGCAGGGAACCGGCTACTTGATCGCCGCGACCGGACCGCTCGCCCTGGGCTTGGTACGGGCGGCTTCAGGCAGCTGGACCATCCCGCTGATTGTGCTCTTGGCCGTGTTGGGGCTGGAGATCCTGCCGGGGCTGGGTGCGGCCCGCGCCCGGGTGGTCGGCGCTGACTGATCCCGTTCGGAGCTTTCCCCCTAGAACCAGATCCTCATGGGGACCGCAAGCTTCGGGTCCACCTGGTCGCGCCCTGTGGGAAGCCAGCTAGCGGTACCCGCCGCCAACCGTCGGGCCGTCCAGAGGCAGGCGTAGGCGTCCAGAGAATCCTCGCTCGAGGGACGTTGCGGATCGACCTCCTCCAGGGAGCCGAATTCCGCCCGAAGCAGACGCCAGCGGGCCAGTCGGCCTTCCGGTGTGTGTTTGGAGGCGGGAAGACCCGGCACGGCCGCCAGCTCACGGAAGACCAGTTCAGGGTGCCCCTCGTAGAGGTTCGCGGCTCCACCGTGGCGCAGGAGCTCGTCGATCTCCGCCACCTTCGATTGAATTCCGAATGCCTGCCGCGAGCATCCCTTGCCCTCGATGCGGCGGCGGACGGACTGGGCCTGCTGGTAGGTGGTCGCGGCCAGCATGGGGCGCAGCGGGGCGGGGAAGACGCTTGTGCTCCGGGGTCGGCCCAGAAGCTGCCGGGCCTCCAGGTCGCAGGCCCGCGGTCCGCGGTCCGGCAGCCCGATGGGAATGTCAAGCACGGCGGCCGCCACGGAGTGGCGTCGGGTGACCGCTCCGAGGTGGGGGGTGTCCCAGCGCTCCAAGGCGGTGGTGTGATCGGCGAACTCCAACGCCACCATCCAGCCGCGCGCACATCCGTCGGCCCCGATCAGACGTAGGGCGTCAGCCACCCCCTAAGCGTAGTTCGGAGACCACAGTTTGCCAACATAGGCGAACATCAGTTCGTATGATGGCGTGGTGACTCAAGTGGCTTTTTCCGAGCTCTGGGCCCGTTCCTATTTCTCCTTTCTGGAGGGCGGGAGTGCTCCCGAGGCAATGGTCGCCCGGGCCGCCGAACTGGGTATGACCACCTTGGGACTGGTGGACCGCGGCGGCCTCTACGGAGCGGTGCGGCTGGTCCAGGCCGCCGAACGCTCTGGGTTGGCGGCGATGGTGGGAGCGGAGTTGGACCTGGACGGTGGGGGCCGGCTGGTTCTGTTGGCCACTGATCGACCCTCTTATCAGCAGCTCTGCCGGGCCGTGAGCCAGGCGCAACTGGCGGGTGCCAAGGGAGCGCACCGACTCCATCTGGTGGGAGTGGCGGCAGNNGGGGGGGGTCAGAGACGAAAGAGATGCCGTCCTGCCGCCCGCTTTGGCGCGCCGTCGGGCGCAGCCGGACGGCGGTGTGGGGGCCGCCGACAGCCGGGTCGACCTCGAACAGGTAGGCCGCTGCACGGTGCTGGCGGGCGGACCGCACA
>PKXR01000153.1 GCA_003133485.1 Candidatus Dormiibacterota bacterium | reverse complement strand
ATCCAGGAACGAGGAAAGCAACCCCGGCCGGGCCTCTTCGGCCACCCGCACCGCCTCCGGCAGGGTCAGATCCTGCATTCGATAGGCTTGGCGGCCGGCGGCGGTGGTGGCGACCAATGTGACAACTCGAGCCCGACGCTGGAAGAACGACTGTTGCAGGTTCCAGCCGATGATTCCCTCGGACGAGAGCATGCACCGCCGCCGTACCAATGAGCCGGAGCGGGTCACCAGGCGATCGTCGACTACGGCGTGGCCTAGGCTGCGGTAGCGGTCCGCGGCCAGGGGCAGGCCCGCGACGAGCAGGGCTAGTGTCACCTGCCAAGGCCAGGCCGGCAGAGCTCCCAGCCCCCAAGCGACCAAGAGAATCGCCAGCGTCGGCACTGTGACCAGGAGAACCCGGGTGTATCGGCGCCTCCGTGCCGTTGGTCCGTGCGTCAACAACTCACTGCGGACGGGGGCTTCGGCACCGAGAATCGTGGCCGAAACTCCTTCGGCGGTCGCTCGCGGTGCCGGTGGCACCAGCATTGACCCGCCCCGCTCCGCCCCCCGACCGACCCGGAGCCCGGTGGCGATGGCGATGCAGCGCGCCCCGTGGACGAAGCGAAGCAGGAGTGGCTCGCTCAACTCGATCCCCCGCAGGCGGCGCTCGTCAATGGAGATCACCCGATTGGTTAGCAGGCCGCGGTTAACCTGCAGGGTGCCCGCCTTTCTGATGAGGCGAAAGTTCCAAAACGCTAGGACGTAGCCCAAGGTGGACGCCCCCGAGATCAGGATCGCGGCTGCCACCACCAAGGCTAGGATCGAAACCGCGGCGGGGACCGAGTTCAGCTCATGCAGCGCGGCGTGCACTGGCCCCAGGCGAGCCGGATGGAGATGACCGTCGTTGACGATCTGAGCACCGAACGCTACTACCGCCAGGACGGTGATCGCGCCCGAGAGGGTGAAAGGCCCGTAGCCGATCCAGCGCGGATGCCAGCGGACCAACTCAGATTCCAGGGGCGCCTCAATCGCCATCGCCGCCACCGCTGCCGGAGCTCCGAGCGACTTGTGGAGCAGCTCTTGCCGCAACCAAGCGGCGTCCCGCGCGCTCAGCCCGTCGAGCTTGAGGCCCCGATCGTCCTTGCGGTCAGAGCGACCGGTACCGACGGTGATACTGGCCAATCCGAACAGCCGGTGGAGGATGTGTGCGGTCAGGTCGACGGTGCGCAGCCGGTCGCGCAGCACGGTCATGGTTCGACGGCGGAACAAACCCCGCCGCACCTGGACCTGGTCGGTGGCGATCCGATAACTGGTGGTGAACCAGCGAAGGGTGCCGGCGCCAACCGACACGGCCAGACCCAGCAGCCCCCAGACGGGTCCCGTCCCGCTTCCGGAGCCGGCGATCAACAGCACGATCAGCCAGGGGGCGTTCTTCAGCATCTCCTGCAGCGGCAGGAGGATCAGCATGCGCCCGTCCAGCCGGCGCCACGCCGAGCCGCCGCCCGGGCCCACCGGGGGCTCGCTCAATAGGGAATTCAGGACCTGCGCCGAGGGCTCCGGGATCAGGTCGCATCTCCCGGAGTCTGCTGAGCAATGGCGGTAAGTTCCTCGACCAGCCCTTGGGCGGTGTCCCGGTCAAGTCCTGAGATGCGCAGTGGCCCGGCCGCCGAGGCGGTGTTGACGGTCACTTTCACCAAGCCGAAGAGCTGCTCGATCGGTCCCCTTTCGCTGTCGACGGTCTGGATGCGCGAAAGGGGCGCGATCCGCCGCTCCTGATGGAACCACCCGGCCTGGGTGTACACCGCGACCGGGGTGACCTCCCAGCGGTGGACCCGGTAGCGCCACCTGGGCATGACGATCAAATGTGCTGCCGCGACCACGGCGGTGACCGCCAGTCCGGCGATGTGCCAGCCAGCGTTCTGGGGGTCGACCAGTTGCCAGACGATCTCCAAAACCAGCAGGACGACCCAGCCGATAGCCGCCCGGGTCGTCCAATACCAGACTGACAGCGGACTGACCAGGTGGCGCGGCGGGCGCAACTGGGGAGCGCCTGGCCGAGGGCCGGCAGCCACAGCTTACTTGGTCGCCAGCTTCAGCCGGCCGCGAAGCAGTTGCAGCACAGAGACATCTCCACCTTGCGCGAGCCGACTCGCTGAACCCCGACCCCAGAGCCAGAGCAGGACTGCCCCGGGATCTCCGCCAACTTCCGCGTCCGACCCATCTTGGGGCGCCGCGACATTGACGACATTGATGGTGTCCCGGAGCAGCTCGACCTCCCAGGCGAGCCCGCCGGTGGCCACAGCGATGCGCTGGCCCTGGCACTCGTCCGCCGGCTCATCTGACCAATCCCCCGCCAGGAAGATGGCCAGCACTTCGTCAACTCCGTCGACGGCGAGGTCAGGGTCGATCGGGCTCGACTGGCCACAGCTGAGCTCGGCGTCCACCCGATGGATCACCGTCTCGTGGGCCATCCGCCTTGCCCAGAACCCCACCGTCTGGTCAGGAGGCCACCAAGTGTAGGAAGGCGCGGTCGCCCCGCGCTCCGTCAGCAAAGTCAGCAGCCGTTGTCGAGCATCCGCGAGCCACTCCAGCTGGTCTCGCCCAGCTGGCCACTCTGGAGGCCAGGGATCCGGATCCTGCTGGAGGAGGGTGCACGCGATCTTATGCTCGTAGACCTGAGCCACATGGGTCACCACATCCCGCACGGTCCAGCCCGGGCACGGAGGGACGGCAGCGGGCAGGTGGTCGCGAGCGACCAGGGCGAGGCGGTCCCCATCTGATCGCACATGCTCGAGGTAGGTCGAGAACTCGATGGGAGGGAGCATACGGATTACGGCCGATACGGCGACCCGCGTGGGAACGTCCGAAGGAGACGGCGGACTCCCGCTCGCCCTAGTGGCGCACCAGCCGGCGCCCGCCCTCGGTGGAGGCGGGCTGGAATGCGATCCCGTAGTACTTGTAGACCCGGGCCTCCTCCTCGAGGGAGAGCTCGCCACCCTTCTCGATGTTCGGTGCATGGTGGATCTGTGACTTCAAGCGGGCCACTTTCAGGTAGTCCTGGCCGAGGGTCGCGCCCTCCGTGGGCACGAAGGTCAGATGCCGCCCCAAGAGACCGGTGTGTACGGTCACGAAGATCGGCTCATCGCTCTCCGCGTCGAAGTAGACATCTTCGAGGCGTCCGACATCCTCACCGTCGGGATCGACCACGTTCTTGCCTTCCCACTCCCGGATGTTCTCAAGCTCGGTCACTGATCGCCTCCAATTCGATGCCCGTTCCCGGTTGCTGCCTGGCCCACTAAGCCAGCCGATCCTCCGATGCGAGCGCCGGCTTGGCGTGTTCGAAGGCCGCATTGGCGGTAGGCACGCCGCAATAGATGGCAGTGTGCAGCAGGACCTCCTCGATCTGGTCGGGGCTGAGGTCCTCCACCGCCGCTGCCCGAATGTGTATCTCCAGTTCCTCCCACCGGCCCAACGAGACCAAAATCGCGATCGTGATGCACCGGCGGGTGATCCGGTCGAGGCCCGGCCGGGCCCACACGTCCCCCCAAGCGTACCGGGTGATCAACTCCTGAATGTCGGAGGCGAAGTTGGTAGCGCTTGCCAGGGCCTGGTCTACATGCTGGTCTCCGCGAACTCGTCGTCGGTGAGGAGGCGGCCGGTGTTGGTGAAGTTGGGGTCCAGGGGGGCCGGGTGAACCTCATTGTGGTGGGCGCACCGGCCGGCCGCGTTCGCCTGCCACATCTCCACCAGCTGGTGTCACATGGGACGACCGTCGGAATCGGTCACCTTGCCGGCCACGACCATCCGCTCTCCCATGGGCTCGCCTCGATGCTGGGCGGTCAGGTAAGAATCAAGGGCGGCTGGAGGCAGGTGCCCGTAGAACCGGTCCACGGCGGTCGGCGAGCGCCTCAGGCAGCACTACCAGCAGGCGCTCGGGGGCCCGCAGGACCGTGGATTGGTAGGCGGGAAACAGGTACGGGGGGATGGCGACCTCGAGTCCCCGGTCACCGCGCTCATCCTCAGCCGTGGTCACTGGTCGCTTGCCTCTCGCGTGGGGCGTTGCGGCGGCCGGTCGCTCCGGGACGATACGCCGGAACCCCTGAACCGGCGAACCCGAACATTAATCATGAGTCCTGAGGTGTGCGGAACGCCCGGAGTGCCACCAACTCCCGCTCGGTGGGCGGAAGCGAGCGGAGAACGTTGTCGGCGACGGCTAGCTTCCACCCGGTGGCCGAGATGGCCTGGTCCACATCCACTCCCGGGTGGAGTGAGGTCAGGGTGAGCTCGCAGGTCACCGGATCCGGTCGGAGCACACCTAGGTCGGTGATCACCATGGTGGGGCCGGCGCCGGTCAGGCCTAGCCGCTGGCGATCGCCGGGTCCCCGCCCGAAACCGAAGGAGGTGACGAAGTCCAGCTCCTCTACGAAGGTCCTC
>PKXR01000085.1 GCA_003133485.1 Candidatus Dormiibacterota bacterium | reverse complement strand
GCGAATTCGGCGTTCTCGGAGAGAAATCCCAAGCCTGGATGGATGGCGTCGGCGCCGGTGACGGCACCCACGGGGTCATTGACCAGAGTGATGTTCGAGCCGGTGACGTTGGCGATGGCCCGTGCCTGTGCGACGATGTCCGCTTTGGGTGCGTAATTCTTCGGCGTGCCGACGGTGCAGTTGGCGCCGAGTTGCGCGGCCGTGAGCATGAGCGAGTGGCAGACGTTGTTGCCGTCGCCGATGAATGTGACCGCAGCGCCCTCGAGCTTGCCCACAGTCTCCTGGACGGTAAGGCAGTCGGCCAGGATCTGGCAGGGATGGCCCCGGTCGGTCATGGCGTTGATCACCGGTCCCTGCATCGCCTGAGCCAGGCCCCTGAGGTCACGGTCTGACGGAATTCGGGCGACCAGCCCCACCACGAAGCGATCGAGGATGCGTCCCACGTCAGCCACCGACTCGCGGCGACCCATGTCGATCTCCCGATCGAACAGGGCGATGGGGTGCCCGCCGAGGCGGTGCACGGCCGCCTCAAAGGAAACCCTGGTCCGATTGCTGGGTCGGAGGAAGATCATGGCGACTGAGTTCCGGGCCAGCGGGGTTCCGGGGTCCCGGCCGCGCTTCAGCTGGGCGGCGGTCTCTAGCAGCCCGAGGATTTCCTCTCGGCTGAGATCGGATACCGCTAGCAGATCGCGACCTCGCAGTTCTTCGCCCACTTCACCCCATGGCTGTGTTCGGACCCCGCCTAGTGGACGGGACTGGTATTGGAACGGGTGTGTGTAAGAGTGGTTTCAGCGCTTGGTGTACTGGGGAGCCTTCCGGGCCCGCTTCAGGCCGGGCTTCTTACGCTCCTTCATCCGGGGATCGCGGGTCATCAGCCCGGCGGCCTTGAGCGGCCCGCGGAGTTCTGGGTCAAAGGCACACAGGGCTCGCGCCAGACCGTGCGCGACTGCACCGGCCTGCCCCGAGACCCCGCCCCCGACGACTTTCACCGAGACCCGGAAGCGGTCGGTCAGCCCGGCGACCTCCAAGGGCCGCATCGCCGCCTGCTCCAGCTCCCGCCGGCCAAAATGCCGCAGCGGCTCACGGTCGTTGATGACCGCCGTCCCATCGCCAGGGTAGATCCTGACCCGGGCCACCGCAGTCTTGCGGCGGCCGGTGCCGTAGGAGTATCTGGTCTGGTCCTGCTCGGTCAAAGCTTCACTACCTCTGCGTGGTCGCCGAACTTGATCGCCACCGGCCGCTGAGCAGTGTGGGGATGCTCACTGCCCGGATAGATCTTGAGCCGCCGCAGCTGACGGTCACCGAGGTTATTGTGCTGCAGCATCCCCCGCACCGCTTCCCGCAACGGGGCGGTCGGATCACGGTCCACCAATTCCTGGTAGGTGCGCTCCCGACGACCCCCGGGGTACCCGCTGTAACGATCGTAGATTTTGCCGGTGCGCTTGGCCCCGGTCACCACGATCTCGGAGGCGTTAATGACTATCACCTGGTCGCCACAGAGCGCGTGAGGGGTGTAGCTGGGCCGATGTTTGCCACGCAGCACTCGGGCCAGGTTGACCGCCAATCGGCCGAGGACCTCGCCCCGGGCGTCGACCAGGACCCACTCGTCCTGACCCGGCTTCTCTACCGCGACGAAGCTTTTCTGGGCGACCGTGCTCACGCCGGCACCTCAGCAGCGGACGCCCGGTACTCGACCTGCCACAGGTGCAGGCCGTGAGCGGGAGCCGTTTCCCAGTTTGGGGTCGGCCCACTGGGCTCCGCTAGAGCTCTGGCGAGGTCAGCTGCCGAAGTCCGCCCAGTCCCCACGGCCACCAGCGCGCCCGCGAAATTGCGCATCATGCCCCGCAGGAAGGCNNCCGAACCCCGCGAAATCCTGGGACCCGAGCAGGAGACGAGCCGCGGCCCGCATCGGGGAGAGCTCGACCGGCTGTCTGATCCGCCACTCGTACTGGCGCCCCACCGGGTCGGAAGTCGCGGCATCACGCACCAGGTAGCGGTAAGTGCGGCGCCAAGCCTGCGACCGAGGGTGGAAATCGGATCCCACCAGAGTCGCTTCCAGCACGCCAATGTCCTCGGGAAGGTGGTCATTGCACCAACCCTTCAGGGCTCCCGGGGACCACGCCGAGTTGAGGCTGAAGGAGATCACCTGGCCGTGGGCATGGGACCCCGCGTCGGTGCGGCTCGCCGCCTTGATCACGGGATGCTCTCGGGTCAACTCCGTCAGCGCCCGGCTCAACTCACCCTGGACGGTCGCCACCTGGGACTGGACCTGCCAGCCGTGATAGCGGGAGCCGTCGTAGGCCAAAACCATCCGATAAGAGGTGGCAGCNNATCTCCATGATCACGACCGGAGCCCCGTCACCCTGGCGCGGACCACGGCGGATGATCCGGGTGTAGCCCCCGGGGCGTTCGCGGTAGCGGTCTGCGTACTGGGTGAAGAGCTTGACGGCCACATCCTCTCGGGAGACCACCCGCGCCACCCGCCGCCGGGAAGCGAGATCGTCGGTCTTGGCGACGGTCACCACCCGCTCGACCCACCGTCGAATTTCCTTGGCCTTGGCTTCAGTCGTCTCGATCCGACCGTGCTCGAATAGAGCGGTCGCCAGATTGCGGGTGAGTGCGATCCGATGAGCTGAGGTCCGACCGAGCTTCCGGCCTGCCTTGAGATGCCGCATCTCGCCTACCGGTCTCCCTTCTGGAAGAGATCGTCAACCTCTTCCTCGGTGACGAACCCGCGCGAAACCAGCTTCTGCTTGATCTCATCCAGCGACTTGGCCCCGAAGTTGCGCAAGGCCAAGAGTTCCTCCACCCGCATCGCCAAAAGCTCGCCGAGCTTGGTGATGTCGTTGGCCTTGAGGCAGTTGAGGGNNCCCTAACGCTGAGCTCCAGCTCATCAACCGGGACTTCGGCCAAGCGGCTCTTGAGGTCGGTACCGACGACCGCCCCCACGGCGGACTCGGTGATGCTCTCGCCGAACGTGGTGAACAGGCTGAGGTGGCGGGTGTAGTACTCCGCCGCCCGGCTGACCGCCTCCACGGGAGGTATAGTGCCGTTGGTCCAGATCTCGAGGATCAACTTCTCCCAGTCGGTGTCCTGGCCAACTCGGGTCTTCTCCACCAGGAAGTTGGCCTTCACCACTGGGGTGAAGATGGCGTCGACCGGGATCACTCCGATCGGCTGGCCTTCTTTCTTGTTGCGATCCGCCGGCGAGTACCCCTTGCCTAGTTCCACGGTGAGGTCCATACGCAGCTTGGCGTGGGCCCCATCCAGGGTGCATAGGTAAAGGTCCGGATTGGCGATCTCGACGTCGGTGTTAGGGGTGATGTCGGCCGCGGTCACCCGGCGCCCTCCCTGCACATCCAGCGAGAGGCGGGCCCCCTCCGGGTTGTGGCAGGTGAGACTCAACTGTTTGATATTGAGCAGGATCTCGCCCACGTCCTCTTTGACGTGCTTGATGCTGGAGAACTCGTGGGCCACCCCATCGATTGATACCGCCGTCACGGCTGCCCCGGTGAGCGATGAGAGCAGAACCCGCCGCAGCGAGTTCCCCAGCGTGGTCCCGTAGCCGGTTTCCAACGGCTCGATCTCGAAGCGCCCGTGGTCGCGCGAACTGGCGACCTCGTGGACGGTCGGTTGAATCGCAGTCTCTGGCATCTGAAGCAATTTCCTCGTGGCTGTAGGGCGCTGCAGCCCTGGTGGTTAGCGGGAGTAGTACTCGACGATCAGCTGCTCGTCGATGCTGGTCTCCATCTCCCCGCGCTCGGGATGCCTGGTCACGTCGACCCGCAGCTCCTGGGGGTACATGACGAGCCAGCTAGGGACTCCCTGACCCCCGCGGAACTCGACTGAGCGACGAATGGGTTCGATTTCCCGACTCCGCTCGCGCACCTTGACGACCTGTCCGGCGCGCAGTTGGTAGGACGGGATGTTGACGGTACGGCCGTCGACCTGGAAGTGCCGGTGGGACACTAGTTGGCGGGCCTCACGCCGGGAGGAAGCGAAGCCCGCCCGGTAGACAACGTTGTCCAGGCGCTGCTCCAGCATCTGCAGAAGGACAGTCCCGGTGACGCCCTTGCGGGCCGAGGCGGAGTCGAAGTAGTTCTCGAACTGGGCCTCCAGCACCCCGTAGATGCGCCGGCCCCTTTGCTTGGCGCGCAGCTGGATACCGTACTCACTGATGCGCCGGCGGCGCGCCAGCCCATGCTGT
>PKXR01000096.1:398-4058 GCA_003133485.1 Candidatus Dormiibacterota bacterium | reverse complement strand
GAATGTGGCGACCTTGCATCAGCGCCCACGCTCGGGTTAGCGCCACAGAGAACGATGCACCTACTAGGTAGGTCAGCGCCTCCAGTTCAGCTCGGCGATGGGGGTTGACGGCCAGCAGAACTCCTACGACCACCTCACCGCCAAAGGTCGCCAAGGACATCGCCAGCAGCACTGGATGGGCTTCGGTTCGGGATAGTCTGCGGTGCAGCCGGATCGTCTGGAAAAGGCCGAGCAGCGACAGGACCACGGCCGGGTACCCCAGGCTGATCCTCGGGATCAGAGCCAGAAATGAAAGGAAGAAGGCATTTACGAGCGAGGTGAAGGCGCTGCCCGCCAGAGCCCGGCCGCCCGCCGGCGCGTCGTCACCGAAAACGGAGTCCGACCGAAGCGAGATGGCGACGAAGAGGAGTCCAATGAGGGCCGCAGCGGCCGACGCACCTGCGGCGAAGTACCCCGCGTAGCTCTCAGGAACCATCGCCGGCTGCGCTCGCCACCTCCAGTCCCCCCTTCACCATTCAGGTTTGCCAGGGCCCCGGCCGGGTGGCTGCAGCTAACCGTCTGGTCCGACCGGGCCGTCACCTAGGAAAGTCGGGGCAAAGGAGGGGTGGGAGCGCGCGAGACTAGCCCTAGCTCCCTCCAGAAAGCCGCCACTGACAGTGGTGGCGGTGAGGGCTTCGACGAATTCGGTGCCGGAAATGCGGTACAGGTGGCACTCCGCGAGTGCTGTCACGGTCGCCGTTCGCGGCACCTGCGCCAACAGTCCGATCTCCCCAAAATAGCTGCCTGGTCCCATCACCCGGAGCCTCCGACGGCGCTTGGCCTCGCCCCGCGCCGACACCTCCACTTCACCCCCGAGCAGGACGTAAAAGGCATCGGCAGTGTCGCCCTCACGAATGATTACCTTCCCAGCGGGAACGGTCAGCTCGGTACAGGCCACCGCCAGTCGCTCCAAGGCAGCCCGGGTGCCGGCCGCGAAGATCCCTAGATGCTGCAAAGTCTCGATCCGGGGGGCGAGCTCGGCGACCCGCCGAACCGCGGCCTGGTCCATCCGGTAGAGCCGGGGATAGGCAGTGCAGGCCAGCGCCGGGATGGCGAGACCCGCTAGAAGCAGACTATCTCGAAGGCCCAGATGGCTGACTAGCGTCGCCCCGATCACCGAGCCGAGGGATATCGCGGCGAGCACCAAGGCGAAGAACACTCCGAAGACGCGGGCCACCATGTTGGGGGCCACTGAGCGCTGCATGGCAGTCACCGCCAGAACGTCCACCACTAGGGTGCCCGCCCCGCGGATCACCTCTAGGAGGAAGCCGAGGGCGGGGACGTGGACCAAGACCATGAGCGCGGTGGGGACGCAGTACACCGCCATGCCGACCGTGATGATGACCCCCAAACGGGGCAGTGCGGCCAGTTTGTTGACCACCAGCGCGGCCAGAATGCCTCCCACTCCAAGTGCCGCCAGCAGGTAGCCATACCCGGTGGCCCCGGTGCCCAACTGGTATTTGCTGATGTAGACGAACAACACCGTGTCGGTGCCGTAGACAAAGCTGGCCAGGACGCTGAAACTGACCAGCGCCAGCACCACCGAAGACTGACCGAGAGCCCGAAAGCCGGCCACCACCTGGGCCAGGGGGCTGGCTGAGCCACCCTCGCTGACGTCGCTGGGACGGGAGCGGGCATGCAGT
The DNA here is from genome assembly GCA_003133485.1 of Candidatus Dormiibacterota bacterium. The sequence continues at coordinate 2,376 of PKXR01000096.1, read as the reverse complement.
CGACTCACCAAGGCCGCGGCCCCGAGGAAGCTGGCGGCGTTGATTGCGAAGATCGCCGCCGGGGAGCCGGCCAGCAACACCAGGGCACCGACCGCGGGTCCCACGATGATGACCAGGTTGTCGATGGTGCTGTTGAGGGCGTTGGCGGCGGCTAGGTCATCCTCGCCCGCCAGTTGCGGGATCATCGCCGCCACCGCCGGCTGGTACGGCTGGTTGCAGCAGGCATTGATAGCAGCAAGGAGGAGTAGCAGCGGAATAGGTGCGTGGAGCAGAACGGTGACGAAGAGCAGCGATTGCCACAGCGCCATGAGGAGATCGCAGCTGATTAACAGCCGGACTCGCTCGAAGCGCTCGGCGATTATTCCGCCATAGGGGGAAAGTAGCATCGCCGGCACAAAGCGGACCAGGAACACGGCCGAGACCAACAGCGCTGAGTGGGTACGCTCGTACACGTACACCGCGAAGCCAACGTTGTACGCCCAGGAACCGGTCGCGGAGATCAGTTCTCCGGTGAGCAGGAGGCGCAGGTCCCGGTGGGAAAGTGCGGCTCGGTAGGGTCGGAGCACCGTGCCCAGCCGCATAGTTTTCCCTCATCAACAGGCCCACCACGGTACCCGCTTACCCACCAGCTCTCTCACCGCGGCCGACCCCATCAGGGCCGCCTGGGGACCGCGCCCGCGGTCAGTTGGCGATGGTACCAGCCGCGGTCGACGGTCCGTCAGCGCGGTCCCGGACCGAGAAATTCGTTGGGGACCTGCCGGGTGAGCGGNNAGCGGGAGTCGCACCCCGGGCGGCCGGTCCAATCCGGCGGCCGGCTCGGACCGGGCCCGTCGTCTCCAAGGGCTACTTGGTCCTGCGGCGGCGTGACCTGGGGCCAGCCGCGGAGGTACTAGTTTCGAGCCTAGGTCAGCCTCCAGCGGAGGCGCTTCGGGGGCACTCAGCTCGAGGGTGGATTGTCAGTGCCCGGGCCGGCCGTCGACCAAAGCCAGCGCCCGTCCGGCGGATTCCGCCACGACCTGATCGTGCGATGCCAGGATCACGATGTTGCCCTTGCTCGCGTGGTTGTGCATCAAGGTAAGTACCAGCGCCCGGCGCTCGGCGTCCAGTTCGGAGGTCGGCTCGTCGGCGAGCACGACCTCGGGCTCGGCGACCAAGGCCCGAGCAACTCCGACCCGCTGCCGCTGGCCCCCGGAAAGATCACGGACTAGGCGATTTGCGCTGTCTCTCAGCCCCAGCGCGGCCAGCACATCGTGGGTCCTACCCGCCACCTCGGTCCGGCCCAGACCTCTGGCTTGTAGGGCGATGGCCACGTTCTCGGCAGCCGTCAGCACCGAGACCAGGCCATGGTTCTGCAGGACCACCCCGAAGCGACGCCGGAGATCGTCGCGACCGGAGATCGGGTCGCCATCCAAGAGTACTCGGCCTCGGTCGGGATCCTGAAGGCCTGCCATCACCAGCAAAAGGGTCGTCTTTCCCGATCCCGACGGTCCGGTGATCACCACGGTCTCCCCGGCCACGACCCGGAGATCGACGCCCTCGATGATGGTTCGAGCCCCCACATCGACACCCACCTGTTGAGCCCAGATCTCGTTAGCCATCGGATTCGAGCTCCGGGTTGCGGAGGTCAACCCCAGCCGAGTGGCGGCGGACTCGCAGCAGCGTTCCGGCGGGGATCCACTCCATTACATCCGCCGGCAGCTGCACACTTCCGTCCCGACCTACGACCGCGTACTCTTCCCCCTGCCGGCCCTCGGCGCCGACACGACCGTCGCGGATGGTCACAGTGCGGGGCATGGCGACCGCCACGGCTGGGTCGTGGGTGACGACCACCAGTGTCGTGCCGAGCTCCCGATGCACCTTGAGTACTAGCGCTACGACCAAATCCCGGCTGGCGCTGTCCAGTTCGCTGGTCGGCTCGTCGAGCAACATCAGGGCAGGCCACGTAGCGGCCGCGGCGGCAATGGCGACTCGCTGCTGC
>PKXR01000096.1:0-271 GCA_003133485.1 Candidatus Dormiibacterota bacterium | reverse complement strand
CCGACCAGGACGTGTCCCGAAGAAGGGCGCAGCAGCCCTGCCAGCAGCGCCAACAGGGTGGACTTCCCCGACCCTGACGGTCCGAGTAAGGCGATGGCGCCACCTGCCTCCACGTCCAGGTCCACTCCGCGGAGGGCCACCACGTCGCCGCCGGGGTTGGGATAGAGATGGACCACGGCGTCACAGTGGATGGCAAGGCCGGTCCGGACCGCGCTAACTGGAGTGGCGCTCACGAGGTTTCGCTCCTCAGGGTCTCGTAGCGAGCCCGCCG
>PKXR01000083.1 GCA_003133485.1 Candidatus Dormiibacterota bacterium | reverse complement strand
GTCTACGTCCCCGCCGACGACTTCACCGACCCCGCCATCCAGACCACCTTCGCCCACCTGGGCGCGACCGTGTCCCTGAGCCGGTCGATCGCGGAGTTGGGACTCTTCCCGGCGGTGGATCCCCTCGACTCCTTCAGCCGGATCCTGGATCCCAAGACGGTGGGCGTGGAGCACGACCAGGTGGCCCGTGGAGTGCAGCGGGTGCTACAGCGCTACAAGGACCTGGAGGACATCATCGCCATCCTGGGGATGGAGGAGCTCTCCGACGAGGACCGCACGACCGTGAACCGGGCCCGCCGGGTCCGGCAGTTCCTAGCCCAGCCGATGTTCGTGGCCGAGCAGTTCACCGGACTGCCCGGGAAGTACGTGCCGATCAAGGAGACGGTGCGGGGCTTCAAGGAGATCCTGTCGGGCACCCTCGACAACCTCCCTGAGCAGGCCTTCCGGATGGTTGGCACCATCGACGAGGCGATCGAGAATGGGCAGCGTCTTCACCGGGGCGCGGAGCCCGGCGACAAGACCGATGCGCCCAAGTCCCCAGAGCAGGCGCCCGAGCTGGCGGTCACTGAGGCGGAGCCGGACCGGGAGCCTGCGCCGAAGTCGGAGGCCAAGTCGGAGAAGGCTGCGGCCCCGGCCCGCGTCCGGGCGACGGCCAAGCCCCTGGCCAAGCCCGTCCCGCCCAAGCCCCCGGCGAAGCCCCGGGGCAGGCCGAAGTCGAAGGCCAGCTGACTTGCCGGTTCCCACCCGACTGTTGGCTGCCCTCCACCCGCTCTTCGAGGGGGAGTGCGACTTCATTGTGGCCCGAGGCGCCGACGGCGAGCTCGGAGTGCTCCCCGACCATGCCCCTTTGTTGACCTGGCTCAAGCCAGGTGAGCTGATGCTGCGCCAGGGCCACGACGAGCACTTCTTCTTCCTCGAGGGCGCCTACCTGGAGGTGCTTCCCGACCGGGTTTCGATCCTGGCCGATCGAGGCGTTCCCGCGAGTGAGTTGGAAACGGCTGCCGCGGAGGAGGCGAGGCGGACCGCCCAAGAGGCCCTCTCCCGAGCGACCGGTCCCGAGTCTGAGGAGCTAGCCATCCTGCAGCAGGAACTAGAGGTGGCGGAGTACCGGCTGCAGGCCGCCGAGCGCGCTCACCGTCGGCGTCGCGACTAAGGGTCTCGTCCCGGGATCGGTAACGATCTCACCACGACCGGGTCCGAAAGGCGACCAGCCATATACTCGGCCGGTGCCAGGGACCGGCGTCTCGTCCACTTCCATCTCTCCCGGTCCACTCCCCGAGGGCCAGGCGCGTATTGAGCTGCTGGGGATCCCCTTGGACCGCTGCACTCTTCCAGACGCTCTAGCCCGCTGCGAGGCCGCGGCCACCCAGGCGCAAGGGCCTCTGCAGGTCGTCACCCTGAATCCGGAGATGGTCATGCAGGCCCGGCGCCAGCCAGAGTTGGCCAAGGCGATCCGGAGTGCCGGGCTAATCCTCCCGGACGGTGCGGGAGTGGTCTGGGCCAGCCGTCGGCTGCGGACCCCGGTACCGGGGCAGATCGCGGGAGCGGACTTCCTGGGCCACCTCGCCGCGATGGCAGCGGCCCGGGAGTGGTCCATTTATCTTTTGGGCGGAGAGCCTGGGGTCGCCGAGGCCGCGGCCCGGACTCTGGAGTTGGCTCATCCGGGGCTGCGAGTGGGGGGGGTCTGGAGTGGCTCGCCGGCCAGCGATGAAGCGGTCGCCATCGCCGGCCGGATTCGTTCGTCTGGAGCCACGGTGCTGGCGGTGGCGTTCGGCGTGCCCCACCAGGACCTCTGGCTCTCCCGCCACCTGACTGAGACAGGGGCCCGGGTAGGGATCGGTGTCGGGGGCACTCTCGACTATCTCGCCGGTAGGGTGCCGCGGGCGCCGACCGCCCTCCGGAAGGCGGGTCTGGAGTGGAGTTTCCGGCTGGTCCGCCAGCCCTGGCGGCTGCCCCGAATGCTGCGCGGGGCTCCGTTCTTCTGGGACGTCTTCAAGGAATCGCGGAGGCTGTCCCCACGTTGACGGCTGAGCCGCTCGAGCTGAGCCTGGTGCTGCCGGCCTACAACGAGGTGGTCCGGCTGCCGCCGTCCCTGGAGCTGATCCGGCGCCATCTAGACGCTGCTGGTCGGCCGTACGAGGTACTGGTGGTTGATGACGGCAGTGAGGATGGGACCAGGGAGATGGTCGAGCAGGTCAGGTCCGGCTGGCCGCAACTCCAGCTGATTGTCTTCGACCAAAACCTGGGCAAGGGAGCGGCCGTCAGGGCTGGCATGTTGCAATCCGTCGGGCAGTTGCGACTTTTTAGCGATGCCGACCTCTCCACGCCCATCGCGGAGATGGGCAAGTTGGAGACTGCGATCGCCAACGGGGCCGGGGTGGCGATCGGATCTCGGGCATTGCCGGAATCCCGGGTCGAGCTGCACCAACCCCTGTACCGCGAGCTGATGGGTAAGACCTACAACCAGGCGCTGCGCCGCCTGGTGCTCCCCGGGCTACGCGACACCCAGTGCGGGTTCAAGCTGTTTACCGCGCAGACCGCGGTCAGCTGCTTCACTCCGCTGCGGACCCCGGGCTTCGGCTTCGACGCCGAGGTGCTCCTGCGGGCTCGGCTGCAGGCCATCCCGATCGCCGAGGTTCCGGTCATCTGGCGCAACGCCGCCGGAACCAGGGTGAGCTCGNNCCGAGCACCAGTTCTTCGACCTCGATTCGGCCGCTGCCGGGGTGGCGCAGCTCTTGCGAGCGACCTCAAGCCGAGTGTGGTGGTGGTCAGCGACCGGGGTGCTGGTCGTCGGTGGCGCCGCTGCCGGACTGCACATCCCGACTTCTGGGGCGTGGTTCTGGCATCTGGCTAACGGTGAGCTCATCCACAGCCAAGGCCTGGGCGGTACGGCGGGGTACCTGGCTCAGCCCGGCGCGGCGCTAGACCTGCGCAGCTGGCTGCCCGACCTCCTTCTCTGGCTCATATACAGGAGCGCCGGGCTGGCCGGACTCGCCGTGACCGGGGCCGTGGGCGGCGCGGTGGTGGGGGTCTGCCTGCTGCTGGCGATCCGGGCCACCGGCCGCGTCCATCCGCTGGTCGTCGTGGTGGTCGGCGGACTCGGCCTGGCCGCCCTGGCTCCAGTCTTCACCGATCTTTCCGCCGAGCTGCTGGCGCTACTGGCGGCCGCACTGGTGATGGCGTTGACCGTCGTCGGGCGTTGGGGCTGGCGGGGGGCTGCGCTGCTGGTCGGTCTGGTGCTGGTGTGGACCAACGTCCAGGCGGACGCCGCGGTGGCGGTACTGGTGATCTGGGGCTGGCTGATCTTCGCCCACTGGGACGCCGCCCGGCCGGGTCGGCCGCCAGCGCCCAGCTGGTGGCTGATCCCGCTCACCGGACTGGCGCTGCTGCTTAGCCCAAAGGGAATCGGTGCCCTCACGGAGCTGCCGCTCAGCCTCGGGATGTGGGGCGAGCATCCGCTCCTAATGGCGTGGTCCAGCATCGACTTCCATCCCTGGAGCGCACGGGTGGCCGAACTGGCGGGGCTGGTCCTATTCCTGTCGTACTGGCCAGCGAAGTCGCGGTTGCGCCTGACTGACGCCTACCTGGGGCTTCTCACCGCGGCGCTGACGCTGCTGTGGTCCAACTACCTGCCCTTGTTCTTGGTGGTGGCGGTTGTCCAGAGCAGCTGGTATTTGTCAGGGGCCTGGCGGGGGCCGGAGGCTGACTTGCCGTCCGCCCAAACGACTCGCAATAGGACCGGCGCTCTGAGCTCACTCGCTCCCAAGGCCGCCGCCATTCCGGTTCTGGTCGCGCTGGTGTTGCTGGGGTCGGGGGCGGCCGCGGCGACCCGGAACGGCGGGGTGAAGGCACAAACCACTGCCCAGCTGCCAGTCCAAGCCGCGAGTTGGTTGGCGGTGCATCCGGCCCCCGGTGCCTGGTTCAGCACACCGCAATTCGGGGACTACCTGAGCAGCCAGTTCCCCGGGGGTCGCCATCTCCTCTGCGTCGATGACCCCTTGCCCCTGGCAGGCACCGCGCTCAGTCAGTGCTACGCGCTGACCGTGCTCAACCAAGGTGCGCTGGCGATCCTGCGGTCCTTGCACGCTCGGTTGGCGATCCTGCCCCGGTCGGCGCCCGCGGCCACGTTCTTGATGGCCGAGGGATGGGAGATCCGGTATCGTGACGCGACGACTGTGATCCTGGCGCCCAGGAATCTCTAAGCCCCGTCGTCTACGATCCAGATAAGCTCGACCCCCCTAACAGGAGAGCATGTCTAAGAAGTCGATGGCCGCCCGGCGGCAGATGCGGGAGGCCACAGCCGAGGGTCGTGCCAGTGGATCCCGCCCGCAGGCTCGTGNNACGAGGCGAATCGGCCCTGGGGCCTAATCTCCGGGGTGGTCGGGGTGGTCGCGGCCTTCGTAATCGTGGTGATCTTCTTGGAACTCTCTCTGAACGCGGGTTTGAAACAGGACAAGGCGGTAGTTCCTGCACCGGCTTCCCTGGTCAACACGCTGACCAATTTCCCGGTGAAGACCCTGGACGCGGTCAAAGGGGGGGCAATCGGCAACACTCCGCTCAACATCCCCTCCTCCTACAAGCCGGTGG
>PKXR01000109.1 GCA_003133485.1 Candidatus Dormiibacterota bacterium | reverse complement strand
CCAGGTGCCCACCGAGAGCGAGGCCCAACAATCGGGCCACCAAGGCATCGGGGCCAATCGTCACGGGCAAGCGGAATCCCAGCTCCAAAGTGACCGTGTCGTGGAGGCCGTCACTGCGACTGTCGATCGCGAGGAGATGGGCATCGAGGGAATCGAACCCAGCAGCGGCACCGTTGATCGCCGCCACCTCGGCGCGGATCGTCGACCAAGCGGCGACACCCAGCTCCGCGACCGTGGGCTCAGGTCGGGAACTGTGGTGCGCCGGGCAGCTCAGCGCCAAACGGCAGCGGAGGCAACCGCGGTACCCTAGAACCACCCTACTCGACCCCGAAGGCTCGCCCACCACTAAGAACGCGGGGGGCGCCTGGGTGGCCGCCAAAAGCCGTGCGCCATTGGACTCTCCCTCCTCATCGGCCGCCGCCAGGATCCTCACCCGGCGGCGCAGGCGACCGGAGTCGCGGGCGCGCAAGACCGCAGCCACGAAGGCGGCCAAGGGGCCTTTGGCGTCGGAGGCGCCGCGCCCCGACAGTCTGCCCCGCTCTATCCGGGGTGACCAGAATCCCTCGACGGTGTCGAGATGCCCCAGCAGATACACCTCGCCGCTCCGCGGATCGGGGTGATTGGGCTCAACGAACGCGAGCACATTGCCGACCGAGTCCACGTCGACCTCCACCTGCTGTTCACGCAAGTGCTCGATCAGCCAGGCGGCCGCTTCGCCCACATTTCCCGTGGGACTGGGGATGGCCACCAATCCGGTGAGCAGCGCCAAATCCCCCTGGCTCAAGTGCTGCTGCTCGCTCACCCGGCGCTCCTGGAAACCCCGTTCCGTCGGAACACAGTCCCGTGACCCAGGCACGCCATCTCCACGGGCTTGGGGATCCTGCCATCGGCCACCACCACGCGCCGGACGCCCCCCTGGAGGGCCTCCTTGGCGGCGAGAACCTTGGTCCGCATCCGCCCCCGGGCGATCTCCATCGCCCGGGGAATCTCATGTCGCCGCACGTCCTGCACCAGGCTCTCTGGCTGGTTCGGGTCGAGCAGCAACCCGGGAACATCGCTGAGGAAGACCAGCGTCGTCGCTCTCAGAGCGATGGCGATTTGGGCCGCCGCACGATCGGCATCGACGTTCATCGCCCGGCCAGCGTCCGAGAGTGCCGGAGGGCTGAGGATCGGCAGGTAGCGCGCTCCCAGCAGGAGCCGCAAGAGCTCCACGTTCACCTCCGTGACCCGGCCGCTGCGATCTCCCCGTCGCAGCTGCTGGCGGTCATCCCCTAGCCGGGAGCGCAACACCCCCTTCTCGGGCCCCCGCAGCAGCCCGCCGTCGACCCCGCACAACCCCACTGCGGCCACCCCGCAGCGCTGGAGGCACTCCACCCAGCCGACGTTGGCGCTGCCCGCGTAGACCATGTTGAAGATCGCCATGGTCGCGTCGTCAGTGAAGCGACTCTCGATCCCGGACATCGAGGTAACCCGCACTGGCGGATGGCCCAGGGTGGTCGAGACTCGGTCGAGCTCCTTAGACGCTCCGTGGATTGCTACCAAGGGCCGCTTCGACCACTGACTCGCGAGGTCGAGGCAGACTATCTCCCGGTCGATCTCCCCGCCACCCCCGATCTTGACCACTAGAATCGACTCTGCCGATGGGATCGGCGCAGGGGAGGTGGTGGTCATAGCGGATGCAATCCCGTGAAGCCGAGCCCCTCCCGCTCCGCGAGACCCAGCATGCAGTTGAGAGACTGGACCGCGTTGCCCGCCGCGCCCTTGCCCAGATTGTCCAGGGCGGACATCAGCGTCAAGCGCTCTCCGGAGCGATCGACGGCAAAGCCGACATCACAGAAGTTGGTGCCCGCCAGCCAGCGGGGATCTGGGTATCGGTGGAGTCCCGTGCGCTGGGCCACGATCCGGACGAAGGGCTCCTCCTGGTAGGTGGCGCGGAAGGCGTCCCAAAGTTGGGCCTCGGTCACCGGTCGGTTTAGGAAACAGCGCACCGAGACCGAGATCCCGCGCACCATCTCCACCGCCACCCCGGAGTAGCTGAGCTGGGCCGGGTCCCAACCCAGCGCCTGGGCCACTTCTGCCTGGTGCCGGTGGCCCTCGGGGGCGAAGACCCTGACCGCCCCACTTCGCTCTGGGTGATGCCCACCGGGACCAGGTTTCGAACCCGCCGCCGAAGAGCCGAACCTGGCCTCGACGAAGGCAGGAGTGGCCAATGCCCAACCTGCCCGCACCAGCGGAAGAAGGGCCAGGATGGTGGCCGCCGCCGAGCAGCCCACCCCACTGGCCAACTTCGCCCGGCTCAATTCGGAGCGGTGCAACTCCGGCAGTCCGTAGACCGCCTCCTCCAGCAGCTCCGGCGGCTCGGGGTCGTCCTCATACCAGCGGCGAAACACGGAGGGGTCGCGCAGCCGGAGTCGAGGGCCGCAGTCGAGCACCAGGGGCGCCAGTTCCCGGAGCTGGGTAACAGATGGGCCAGCGACAGATCCCGCCCCAGCCGAGATGACCGCGTCACACGGCTTGAGGTGAACCGGGTCGGCAAAGCGAATCTCGGTGAAACCGCGCAAGTTGGGATGGACGCTGACCAGGGGTTTGCCCCGGTGGGACCCGGACGTCACCTGGCTGAGCTTCAAGCCCGGGTGGCCGAGGAGCAGGCGCACCAGCTCTCCGCCTACGTAGCCGGCTCCGCCCACCACGCTGACCGTAGTCAGCGCCGCGCCGCCAACGCCAGGGCGTGGTCCACCAGCAGCGAGGGAATGTCGACCCCGGTCGGCGCCACGCTGTTGCGAAACTCCATGGTCGAATTGACCTCGTTCACCAGCAGCCCGGTCTGGCCCTCCAGGAGATCGATCGCCAGCGCCCCTCCCCCAACCGCGGCCGCCGCCCGGGCACAGATGGAAGCCAGCTCCTCGGAGACCTCCACCGCCTCGGCTCGGGCCCCTCTGGCGGTGTTGGTGATCCAGTGCTCGGACCGCCGTCCGATCACCGCCACGGTCTGACCATTCAGCACGAAGGCCCTCAGGTCACGGCCGGGCTTTTCAACGTACGCTTGGAGGTAAAGCACGTTGTGCAAGGGCCCCCCCAAGAGCACCTTGTGCTCGAGCACTGCCTCGGCCGCATCCCGACTGCTGAGCCGGGCCACCAGCCGCCCCCACGACCCCACGGTGGGCTTCACCACGCAGGGATAGCCGAGCTCCTCGATTGCCGCCAGGGCCGCCTCCACCGTGAACGCCACCCGGGCTGCGGGCGTCGGAACTCCGGCCGCGGCGAGCGCCAGGGTGGTGCGGAGCTTGTCGCCGCACGTGTCCACCACGTCCGCCGGATTGACCACCGGCAACCCCCAGGCCTCCACCAGTCTGGCGAGGGCCAGCTGGCGGTAATGGCCGAGACCACGCAGCAAGACCACGTCGCAGCCGTGCAGGTCGGCAGCCGGGCTCGCGGCCTCGACCGAGCCCACCAGTGGGGCCTGGATCAGATCGTCGTCGATGCGGACCACCTCCGCTTCGGGGCGCCTGGAGAAGGCTTCCAGCAGCATCTTCTCCTCCACCCGCACCCGGGAGCAGACCATCCCGACCCTAATTGGGCTCACTCGCCCCAGTCCTCCTCGACCGCAGGGGCCAGCACCAGAGTGCACGGCGCGAGGTCGGTCACCTCCAGCTCCGCCAGACACTCTCCGCAGGGGAGGATCTCCCCGGTGACCGTTCCTCGGGGTACCCCCAACAGCGCCGCGCACTCGGGACACTCCGCCACCCCGATCGTCACTTCCGCACTCATCGCATCCTCCTCATGCGTAGTCGTGTTGGTAGGAGAGCAGCGCCGCCCCGCAGTCAGGTCCGCAGTCCCCGTTCAGGCTTCCATGCGCGCGCACCAGCTCGAGGACGCCCCCATGGCGGGCGATCCGCTGGGCGAACACCGGGAGTGGTCGGGTCACAAGCTCCAGCCCTCCCGTCCGGTCCAGCACCCGTCCTCGGTCCAGGTCAAGCGCGACCTCCGCCCCGTCCTGGACCTCCGAGGCCTCCGCGCACTCCAGCACTGCCAGTCCCCGGTTGATCGCGTTGCGGTAGAAAATCCGGGCAAAGCTTGGGGCCAGGACGGCGGTGACCCCGGACGCCAGAATGGCGATCACGGCGTGCTCCCGAGAGCTGCCACAGCCGAAATCTTCGCCGGCCACGATCAGGTCTCCGGGCTGCACTGCGGATGCGAACTCGGGCCGAAGCTCAATGAAACAGGCCCGGCCCAGTTCGGCCGGGTCGGTAGTGACGTTGTAGCGGCCGGGAATGATCTGGTCGGTGTTGACGAAGTCTCCGAAGCGCCAGGCCCGCGCCATCACGCAACCTCCCGGGGATCCGCCAGTCGACCCAAGAGCGCAGTCGCCGCGGCTGTGGCGGGGCTGACCAGGTAGATCTCGCTGGTGGGATCTCCCATTCGTCCCCGGAAGTTGCGACTCATGGTCGTCACCGCCCGCTCTCCCGGCCCAAGGACACCCTTGTGGCGCCCGAGACAGGGCCCGCACCCGGCGGACTCAACCGCCACCCCTGCCTGGACTAGGATCTCGATATATCCGGCCCGCAGCGCCGCCACGTAGACCTCGCGCGAGGCGGGCACCGCCACCGTCCGAACCGCCACCTGGCGACCGGCGAGCACGGCGGCCGCGGTCGCGAAGTCCGCGAGCCGGCCGTTGGTGCAGGTACCGATAAAGACCTGGTCCACCGCCATCCCGGCGAGTTCCCGTACCGGCCGGCCGGTGTCCACCCCGGGGGAGGTGGCCACCATCGGCTCCAGCTCGTCCAGCTCGATGGTCTCCACGCGCTGGTAGGCAGGGTGATGGGCTGCGAGAACGCGAGCCGGCCGGGAGCCCCGGCCGTCGAGCCAGCGCAGGGTGAGATCGTCGGCGGCAAAGAGGCCGACCTTCCCGCCCATCTCCACCGCCATATTGCAGAGGGTCATGCGGTCGCCGATCGAGAGCTCCCGCGCGCCCGCCCCGATGTACTCGACCGATTGGTAGCGAGCCCCGTCGCTGCCGACGCGGCGGACCACCTCCAAGGTCAAGTCCTTGGCCTCGACCGGTGGCGGAAAGTGACCTTCCAGCCGGATGCCCAGGGTGCTGGGCACCCTCAACCAGCTCTCGCCAGTCGCATACGCGACCGCCACATCGGTGGAGCCCATCCCGGTGGCGAAGGCCCCGAAGGCTCCCAGGGTCACGGTGTGGCTGTCCGCCCCCACCACCACGTCACCGGGGGCGATCAGGCCGTGCTCGGGGAGCACCTGGTGGGAGATCCCGTCGGTGAGCAGATGGGGAATCCCCTGCTGGCTGACGAATTCCCTGGCCCGCTGCTGCTGCTGAGCCGCCGCCACCGTGGCGGCCGGAGTGATGTGGTCGAAGACCACCACCCCTCGCTCGGGATGGGCCACCCTGCGACCAAGATCCGCCATACCCTCGGCCACCAGGGCGGTGGTGGTGTCGTGGCTCATCACCACATCCACCGGAACCACGACGGTTTCCCCTGCTCCAACCGAACGTCCCAGGCGGGCGCTCAGAATCTCTTCTGCCAACGTGCCCATGGCTAGTCCCTCCCCGGTGCGGCCAGCGCGGCCCGTACGATTCCGGCAGCGGCCAGGGGTTCGAGCCGACCCGTTGCGGCAGCGGCCCGGAGGGCCACGGTCGCGGTATGCAGCTCCCCGCTCTCGATCTCCCTGCCCAGCAGCCTGGCGGCGAAGTCGGCGACCGCGTGGCGGCCGGTGAGACGGGATCCGACTGAGATCACCCGCGACCGACCGACCACCGCGGGATCGATGGCCTCGTACGTGACAGGATCCTGCAGCACCGCATGGGTGTGGACCCCGGCCACATGGGTGAAGGCGTGCTCGCCCGTGAGCGGCTGGTTGAAGGGGATGGCTATTCCGGCGAGCTCGGCGACCTGGGCATCGAGCTGGGGCAGCTGGGCCAACTGGTAGCGCGAAACCGACGCGGGAGCCAGGGTGTAGAGCCTGGCCATCAGCCCGCTCAGGGAGGTGATGCCGACCCGTTCCCCGATTCCGAGGACAGTGACATCCAGGCACTCGGCTCCGGCTCGCCAAGCCGCCACCGAGTTGGCCACGGCGCAGCCGGTGTCGTTGTGGCCGTGGAACTCTTGACTGATCCCGGGATAACGCGCTGCCACCCTTCGCACCGTCCGCGCGACCAGCTCTGGGGTGGCGACGCCAACGGTGTCCGGCACACCTAGCCGTTGCGCCCCCGCCTCGACCGCCACGTCGAAGGCGGCGAACAGCCGCCGGAGGGGCGTCCGGAAGGCGTCCTCCGCGCTGAACCGAACGAAGGCCCCAGATGACCTGGCCAGGCCGACCGAGTCGCGGATCTCCCGGGCTAACCGCGGCCACGAGCTCGCGCGACTAGCTACCCGAGCTGGCGATGTGCCGAGGTACAGATGAAGCCCATTGGCCCCAGCGGCCAGGGCCGCCTCGACGTCGCCGGGGTGGCAACGGACGTGGACCCGGACGGCGGCTCTCAGCCGCAGCCTCATGATCGCCGCCACCTCGGCGGCCGCCGCCGGACCCACTGCCGGCGATGGCAGCTCCAGTTCGTCAACCCTGAAGGCGTCCAGCGCCAACGCCAGCCGGATCCGGTCCTCCGGATTGAATTGCGCCTGGGCGAACTGCTCGCCCTCACGCAGAGTGCTGTCGACGACCCTCAAGGGTCGGAGATCGGTGCTTCGCGCTTCCATCGTTGCCTCCAGGCCACCCGGCCTCACCTACTCCAGCCGACCTGATGCGGTCGACCAAGAGGGCGAGGCCTAGCCCGGGGCTCCGGCCACGCGTACCACCTCTTTTCGCCAGTGCCTCACGGCGCTGGCCTCTGCGGGTGCCATCACACCCTGCCCCCATCACGGCGGGGCTCCCGGCGGGATCTACTTTCGGTCATCAAACCGATTTCTGCCCGCGGCTCGGAGGTCTTTTTCTGAAGGGGTACCCTGCGGCCTTTCCAGCTACCAGCCGCTCTCTTGAGGGAACCGGGTCTCCGTACTCGTCCTCGTCCTAGCCTTTGTTATTCGGTTGTGTGCCGGACTTTCTAACACAATCGGCGGCAGGACTGCAGGCCCGAGGCCGCGCGCTAGCCGGTCAGGAGCTGTGGCTCAGATGTACCACTGTGCGGTCGGCAGCCGACCGCTTAGCGGCTTCGATGACCTCCACGACCGCCAACGCGTCCCAGGGGTCAACGGGCGGCGGCGCATCACCGGCCAAAGCCTCTGCCAACCCGGCATAGAAGTTCTCGTAGGCACCAGGCAGTGTGGGAACCACCTCCAGCTGCTCATCCGCGCCTAGGACCCCATCGCGACTGGGGGTGTCCACCCCCCACCCCGGTGAACGAGGGAATAGACCGGCGACCAGCTGCGGTTCCTGCACGTCGAGCCCGTACTTGGTGTAGCCAGCCCGGTCGCCGAGCACTCGGAACCGGGGACCGAGTTGCGGGGTCAGCGCGCCGACCCACAGGTGACTGCGGACCCCTCCGCCATGGGTGAGGGCGACGAAGACGTCGTCGTCCACGACGCTGCCTGCCCGGCGCCGGTCGAGCTCCGCGTAAACCGAGGTCACCGGTCCGAACAGTACGAGCGCTTGGTCGATGACGTGGGCGCCTAGGTCGTAGAGGAGCCCGCCGGCTCGCGCAGGATCCGGGTCTTCACGCCAGCGGTCTCGGCGGAGTTGTGGGCGCCACCTTTCGAAACGGGACTCAAACCGGTGGACCCGGCCGAGACGGTTCTCGTCGAGCAGGCTGCGAAGCGTGAGGAAGTCGTTGTCCCAACGTCGGTTCTGGAACACTGTGAGCAGCACCCCAGCGGCCTCGGATCGTTCGATAAGCCGGCGACCGTCGGCGGCGGCTGCGGCCAACGGCTTGTCGATCACCACAGCTACGCCCGCCTCGATGCTGCGCAGGGCCAGCGGCACATGCGAATCGTTCGGCGTGGCGACTACCACCAGGTCGAGCTGATCAGGGCGGGCAAAGATGGCGCCCGCGTCGGGGACCACCTCGGCCTCGGGATAGTCCTTCCTGGCCTGGGCCGCCCGACCTGGATCGGACGTTACGATCGCGTCCACCTCGAGTCCCGGCGTGGCGGCGATGAGCGGTGCGTGGAACACCCTTCCGGCCAATCCATAACCGATGATGCCTACCCTGCGGGAGCGGGGCGTCGACATGGACCTCATTCGACCCGACTCTAATGGGCGCCCGCCACTCTGGCCTGCGGGCGAGGGTTCGTCGACGCCGGCTGACTGCAGTTGATGGCCTACGCTTTCGGCTGCCCAGATGCGATACTCATCGCCCGGGACAGGGCTCGGGGGGCAGCAGATTTCTTGTCCATGGGTAAGCCGGAGAAGGTCGGACTTGACCTTATTCCTGCTACTGACATTGAGCCTGGCCCTAACCGCGTGCGGCGNNGGCCTGGCCCTAACCGCGTGCTGCGCCGCTACCAACGGTGGCGGCACTGGTGCGACCAGCGGAAGTCAACTGGAGCCAGCGGACGTGGGCTCTGCGCAATGCCCGGCTTCGAAGTTCGACGACGGCTCGGTATACGCCCAGGTAGCGATGCGCGTGTCAACCTGCCAGGTCGCGGCCCGCTCCGACCAAGCTCGGGGAGCGTCCTACGCGGCCGACGGCTTCTCCTGCACCGCAACTACCGAGGGCGCGGACTCGCCCTGGTCCTCAGCTTGGGACGGAACTTACTACGCATACTCGTGCGCCGATGGCAGCGTGCCGGTCGCCTTCAACTAGGGAACCGACTACACCTACTCACAATCAGGCGGTCGCTGTTCCGAACAGGTGACGAGTCGCACGAGCCCGCGACTCAGAGGACGAGCTGCGCCTTAGGCGCTGGTCCACAGTCCGATTCGAACGGCAGATGGTGCAAATCCAGCGGCCGCCCCGATCTCACCCGCCAGCCGGAAGCCCGCTGCGACCGTGGTCGGATCGTGAGCGTCGCTACCCACCGAGAGCCGGCGACCGCCCGTCTGCCGCCACCACCCGACCACAACGGGGCTGGGGCAGAGAGCCCGGGTCGGGTCCCCCCCGCGACTCGTGTTGAGTTCCAGTGCCACATCCCGGCCCACGGCGGCCTCCAGGACGGCCCGGATCTCGGCCTCGTACTCCTCCGACCGGTAGGGCGCCCATCCTGGGAGCCAGAAGCGCTTGGGATATTCGAGATGGCTGAGGACCTCGAACGCGACCGGACCCTCAATCAGTTCCACCAGCTCCGCGAAATAGGCTCGCATCGTCTGCTGCGGGTCCGCCTGCGCGAGTTGATCCACCTCGCTCAATTCCAACACCGAATCGCCAGAGATAACCGAGTGCAAAGAACCCAGCACTAGATCGAATCGGCCCCTGGTGAGCAGCCCGGACGCCTCCGCCGGAAACCGGTGGGGCTCTCCCAGCTCGACCCCGCTCCACACCGCAAGCCGGGGGAACTCGCGCTTGCAGTNNCCCTCGGGGCGCGTCCCAGGACCACTCACTGTGCACGTGCAGGTCCGCCAAGACCTGGCTCGGCGATGAGCCCTCGGTCGCGACGCTCACGGGTCGCCCAAAGCTGGAGCCGCTCCAGCGGCGGCGACGATCGCGGCCGGCAGCGAGACGGTGCCGTCGAGCAGGGCCCGTCCCACAATCGCGGCCTCCGCGCCGCCAGCGCGGAGCTGCTCCAGGTCCTGGTAGCTACTCACTCCGCCGGCAACCATCACCGGTACCCCCAGAGAGGTTAGCTCGCCCAGCCCCGCCAATCCGGGACCGGCCAGCATCCCGTCTCGCATGACGTCCGTGTAGATGAGGCGCACCACTCCAGCGTCCACCATGCGCCGTGCGGCGTCCCTGAGCCCCTTCCCGGTACCGACCGTCCAGCCCTCCGTCATCACCTGGTCTGACCGAACGTCAAGGCTCACCGCCAGCTGCGATCCGAACTCCTTGACCAGCTTCTCCAAGAGAGCCCGGTCTCCCAGCGCCGCCGTGGAAATCACCACCCGATCGACCCCAAGCCTGAGCGCCGCCCGCACCTGGGCATCATCCCTGGCTCCTCCCCCTGCCTGAGCCGGCACTCCGGCCGACCTCGCGATCTCCCCGATGAGCTTGAGGTTCTGCCAGACGCCTATCCGGGCTCCATCCAGATCGATCAGATGCAGCCGCTCGGCTCCTTCTCGCACATACCTCTCAGCTAGCTCCATGGGAGATTGTCCGTAGCCCAGGACCCGGTCATACCTCCCCTGGACCAGCCGGACCAACTTGCCCTGCAGCAGATCGATGGCGGGGACCACCTCCATCAACGCAATTCCCAGCGTACCGGCGACCGCTTTGCCATGCTAGCATGCTAACATGGCAAAACCAGCACCAAGAACCACCACCGCCCCTCGCGAGGCTCTCTCTCCCGCAATGACCGAGCTCTTCGAGGCGATCACAAAATTGAAAACCCCCGGTGAGACCGCCGCCTTTTTACGCGACCTCTGCACCATCGGCGAGCTGCGGGCCATGAGCGGCAGATGGCAGGTGGCCCAGCTCCTCGACCAAGGGCTGCACTACCTGGAGATCGCCAAGCGCACCGGCGCCAGCACCGCCACCATCACCAGAGTCAGCAACTGGCTGCGCTTCGGCAGTGGCGGCTACCGGACCATGTTGGATCGTCGTCAGCGGTCCCGGGCCCGGTGATCAGCCGCACCGACCCGGGCCGGATTCGTCTGGCCCTACCTAACAAGGGCCGCCTCTCCCAGCCGGCGGCTTCGCTGCTGAGCGAGGCCGGGTTCGGGTTCGAGGCTGATGATCGACGTCTCTTCGCATCCTGTTCCAACTACCCCCTCGACCTGCTCTTCGTGCGAGCCGAGGACATCCCGGAGTACACCCGGGACGGGGTGGTCGATCTCGGCATCACCGGTTCCAACCTACTGGTGGAGTCGGGTGCCGAGGTCGAACACTGGCTCGATTTGGGATTTGGGCGCTGCCGTCTGCAGGTGGCAGTGCCGGCCACGGGGACGCTCTTGTGCCTGGAGGACCTGTCCGGGCACATAGTGGCCACCTCCCAC
>PKXR01000131.1 GCA_003133485.1 Candidatus Dormiibacterota bacterium | reverse complement strand
AGAGTAGGTCATCGCCGGGTCTCTTTTTTTGTCGGGCGCCGTGTCCCGGGTCAGGGGCCAACTGGTTCGATCATTGATCGGTGATCGTGTCGCGTCCCTCGTCGCCCTCGTCCGCGGGAAAGAGGCGCCAAAAGTAGTAACCCGCCACACCCACCATGAGCGTGTTGTCGAAGGCGAACATCAGCAGACCGCCGAGGTGCTGGTCGCCGACCGCTGACACTCCGAGGAGCGCGCTGCGGTGCAGGTAGACCGCGTAGATGGCCTTGGGCACGAGGGCAAGCGTCAATCCGACTACGACCGAGGGGAGAGCTCCGCAGGTCAGATAGGCCACCTCACCCAGCGGGCTTAGATTCCAGCTCTCTCCCTCGCGGTGGATCACCACTGCCCACCAGAACATCAGCCCGACTGCAAGAAAGCTGAGATGTTGAAGCACGTACACGGCGGGATTCGTTAGGGAATAGTCCAGCAGAGCGGGGACGTGCCAAAGCACCAGGATCGCGAAATAAACGCCGACGGCGAGTACTGGCTGGACCAGGACTCGGAGCGCCGGAGCGAAGCGGCTCTGCAGGAGACAGTCTACGGTCTGCTCAGGGAGGCCGCGCACCAGGAGTGGAGGTGCCACCATGGCCAGCAGTAGGTGCTGAGCCATATGAACGCTGAACAGGTAGCGCTGGCCAGCGACGTCCANNACCGCAGATAGGCAAGCAGGGCGAGCCCGCACCCTGCCCAGACTGCCGGGTCGAACTCCCACAGGCCGAGCCAGTGTAGCCAGGAAGTCATCGAGCCGCGCTAGCGCTCACGTTTCCTTTGGGTGGGCGGTTCTTGCAGCGTTGTCTGGTTGCTCCGATAGAGCTCGACCTCGGCGTCTGCTCGGCGTTCGTCGTCTCTCAACCACTGCAGCACTGCTATATCGAGAATGATCTCGGCTGGGATCGCGGCGGGCACCCAGGCCACTCCCGCGCCCCACTGCTGGTCGGTGAGCGCAGAAATTCCGCCGGGGCGGCTGGCCAGGTCGTAGTAGGGCGCGTACCAGGCGTGTCCAGAGAATCCCAGGCTGATCGCGACCACCCACATGACGGCTGTGCCGGCTACCAGATAGCCGACCAGCGGCCAAGTGCTGAGGTGGCGGCGCACGGGATAACTGTCCACTGTCTGGGACCAATAGATCAGGCCGCCCAGGAGCAGAGTAGCGAACTCAAAACCGTGCAGAAAGGCGTTGTGCAAGGCCAGGTCGAAAACGTAGGGAATGTGCCAGGACCAGAAGGTGATCGCCAGCGCGGCGAGCCCGGCCGCTGGCGTCCGGAGCAGGCGCCCGACGGCGCTCGGGAGGGCGCGGCTGCCGACGGCCAATGCACGCGGTCCGAGGCCTTGCGTCCACTGCCTCGGCAGCGCTTGCCACCAGGCGAGCAACGGCGCGCCGACCAGCAGCAAAGGCGCGGCCACCATCTGGACCAAGCAGTGCTCCAACATGTGCATCCAAAAGAGGTCCGAGGCGAGATAGTTGATCGGGCCTTCGATGGCAAACAGGATGATCGCCAAGCCGGAGTAGAACGAGACCGCCCGCCAAGGTCCAATGGTGGGATCGCCCGGCCGCTGGCTTCGCCCCATCAATCGGCGGCCGCGCCAGTAAAGGATCGCGGCGAGGATGATCGGAATCCAGGCCCCCGGCTGGAGCGAATAGCCGTAGAAATGGCCCCACGGTGCCCAGAAGCTCATCGCGCTGCCGTCAGCCTCCCACCGCAAAAATGGTCCTGAGGGCAGGCGCTTGCCGGAATGCCAGATTCTCCATAGTCAAGGCCATTCAGGCCGACATCCTCACCGACGGCGAATCGGATGGGTTTCCTCCACCACGCGGTAGCGTTCATCCGCCTTGAATGCACCGGGGAAGATCGAGTGTACTCGGGGCGTGCATCTCGGTTAGCCGCCGATGAGATCGGTATGCGCGGCCGCCGCCAGTGCCGTTCGCCGGGGCAGCGCCGCCATGGAGGCTCGCAGCTGGCCGCATGCCGCGGTGGCGCGCTCCCCGCGAGAGAAGCGAATGCTGGCCCGGGCTCCGACCATTGCGGCGAACTCCCGACAGGCGCGCTCCGGAGGGGCCACCAACTCGCTATTGGGGATCGGGTTCATCGGGATCAAGTTGACGTGGGCCCGCACGCTGGTGGCGAGTTGCCGGAGGGCGACTGCGTCCTCCAGCCGATCGTTCACATTGGCGATCAGCACGTACTCCAAGCTCACTCGCCGACCAGTCGCGGTGCTGAAGCGGAGCGCTGCGGCCTTGAGTTCTGCCAGCGGATAGCGGCGGTTCAGGGGCACCAGCCGGTCGCGGAGGAGGTCGTTAGCGGCGTGAAGTGAGATCGCGAGTCGGACTGGAAGCTTCTCCGTGGCGAGCTGGTCGATCTCGGGGACCAGTCCACTGGTCGAGACCACGACGTGGCGGGGTGAGAGGCCCCAATCCTGCAGGAGCCGGATGGCCTCTACCACCGGTCTGTAGTTGTGCAACGGCTCGCCCATTCCCATGAAGACGACATTGGTCGGCGGCCCGCTGCCTGCCCCAATCCAAATGCGCGCGCCGGCTCGAACCTGATCCACGATCTCACTGGCGGAGAGGTTGCGCCGGAGGCCCAACTGCCCGGTCGCGCAAAAAAGACAGCCGATCGCGCACCCTATTTGAGAGCTGACACAGACGGTGTTGCGCGGGCGCGCCCCAGGCCCGCCGGGGTGCCGGATGAGGACTGCTTCCACCTCCTCACCGTCACGTCCCCGCAGGAGCAGCTTGGTGGTGAGCCCCCGGTCGGCTGTCGTCTCCGCAACCACTTCCAGGCTCTGAAAGCTGAGCCTCGCGGACAGATCGCTGCGGAGTGCGACCGGAAGGCTGGCCATCTCCTCGAATCCGCCCACCCCTCCGGCCCACGAGTGCTCGCGAATCTGGGTCGCCCGGTACCGGGGCTGTCCAAGCTCGGCGACCGCCTCCTGTAGCTGCGCCAGAGTGAGCCCGCCGAGCTCGCGCTGCAGGGTACTCACCCGCCTCGAATCAAGCCCATGAACTCGCCCCTCGTTCGGGGATCCCGGCGGAAAATCCCCGTCATCGAACTAGTGATGGTTCGGTTGCCCGGTTTCTCTACTCCCCGCATCATGGTGCACAGGTGATCGGCTTCCAGCACCACCGCGACTCCGCGGGGTTCGAGGTGGCGCTGCAGCGTCTGAGCGATCTCGCTGGTCATCCGTTCTTGAACCTGCAGCCGCCGGGCGAAAGCATCCACCAGCCGGGGGATCTTGCTCAACCCGATGATCCGACCTTGAGGCAAGTAGCCAACGTGGGCGACCCCGAAAAAGGGCAGTAGGTGGTGCTCACAGAGGCTGTAGAAGGTGATGTCCCGAATCAGCACCAGCTCGTCGTACGGCTCCGCGAAGACGGCCTGGCCAAGGATCCGTTCGAGGTCGACTTGATATCCGGCGGTTAGGTAGGCGAGGCTCTCAGCTACCCGGCGGGGCGTCGACCTGAGGCCCTGACGCTCCGGATCCTCACCCATCTGGGCCAAGAGCCGCACGACCAGCGCCTCGGTATCGGCGCCCAGGGTGGGACTGGCCGAGGGCGCGCCGGCACCCGGGACCAGATGTCGGCGTTCGGCTGAGGACGGGCTCACGGTTCGGCGATTGTCTCAGCAACCGTTGGTGGTGGTTCTCGCGCCGCCGGCTTAGACCGAGGTGAGGCGTTCCCAGAGAGACCCGGCCGACTTCNNAGGTAGTTCTCGCGCCGCCGGGTTAGACCGAGGTGAGGCGTTCCCAGAGAGACCTGGCCGACTTCGCGCCCTCCTGGAGGCAGGCGGCAATCCCGACCCCCCCGAAAGCCGCCCCGGTCAGCTCGAGCGGCTGCGGAAGTTGGGCCACCGAATCGGTAACCTGACCCCGCCAACGGAGGTGACCGGCGCGGTACTGGGGTAGTGCGCCATGCCACCGCTCGACGCGGACTTCGACCGGCAGCCCGCTCAGGCCCAAGATGGCCCTGAGCTCTCGGTGGATGGAAGTCACTAGCGTGGTGTCGTCCAAGGCCAGCAACCACTCGTCGCCGAAACTGCCCGCCGAGGCCCGCAGGATGGTCAGGCCTGGCTGGCGCAGGTGCGGCCACTTGCGGTCCAGGAAGGTGCATGCCGTGACGGTTCGCCGCGGCCGCCGCGCCACCAAGAACCCGCTGCCCACCAGCGGTCGGGAGACCGCTGTGTCCGGGTAGGCCAGCGTGACAGTCGCCACTGACGCGTACTCCAACCGTCGCAGCAGTGCTCCCATCTCGCCGCTGACCGAATTGAGTAGGCTTGCGGCCGCCGGAGCGGGTACGGCCAGGATCAGGCCATCGAACTCGGTCGGCGGCTCGCCGTGGGGGTGGAGCCGAATTCGATTGCCCTCGACCATCTCCAGGCTGTCAACCGCCCGGTCGAGGTGGAGCGAGTCCCTCGGGATGTCGCGGACCAAACTATCCACCAGCTGTTGCAGACCAGTCTCGAAGCTGGCGAACGGGGTCAGGCTGGGGCTTGCAGATTCAGCCCTGGCGGCCCTTCGCAAGCCTTGGAGCAGACTGCCGCCGCCCTGCGCGGCGGCGACCAGCTGGGGAGCCACCGCGCCGCTGCTGAGCTGCTGAGCCGGGCCGGCGTACACCCCACCCAGTAGCGGATCGACCAGGCTTCGGAAGAGGGTTTTACCAACCCGGTGCCCCACGAAGGCCCCGAGAGCTCCGTCTGGGTCCGGTTCCCCCCGCCCCAGCATGGGCTCGAGCGTAGCCCGCGCAGCTCCCGTCAATCCCACTGCCCGAACTACGTCCGGCCGCCAGGGATACAGCGGAACTCCCAGGACCGTGTTCTTGGGGATCGCGACCAGCCTCCGCCCGTTCCAGATCGACGCGGCAGTGACCGCTGGCCGAACCATGCTTGGCCCCAGTCCCAGCCCTTCGACCACCGCCTCCATCTCCGGACCGCGCACCATCAGGCTCTCAGCTCCGAGATCGACGTGGGCGCCGGCGAAATCCGTGGTCAGGAGCTTGCCGCCAGGTCGGTTGCTGGCCTCGAACACTGACAGCGAAAGCGAGACGGAGCTCTGCTGCGCGAGTCGGGCCAGCTCGGCGGCCGCCGCCAGACCCGACACTCCCGCCCCGATCACTCCCAGTCGGCGCGCAGATGAACTCAAGGGACGGCCGTGATTCCCGCCTGCACCAGGTTCGCAAGGATGGATACAAAGTCGGGACGTGCGTTGGGCATCGGCGTTCGCGAGACCCGTACCCGGAGGCGCGCGGCCTCGGCCTGGGCTTCCACGTCCAGGTCGTAGAGGATCTCCAGAT
>PKXR01000258.1 GCA_003133485.1 Candidatus Dormiibacterota bacterium | reverse complement strand
AGCGTGGTCAGCAGGACCAAGCAGGTGACCCCTCCCGCAAGCAACACGGCGCCGATGTAGTCGATGACGTGCTGCACGCGACGGAGCGCGCTGGGCAGGGCACCGGTGGTCACAACCAAGGCCACCGCGCCTATGGGTAGGTTGATGTAGAAGATCCAGTNNAGGTTCTGGACGAAGAAGCCGCCGAGTAACGGTCCGGCCACGCTGGCCAGCCCGAAGACGCCGCCGAAGATTCCCTGGTATTTGCCCCGGTCGCGGGGCGGCACCACATCACCGATGATGGCCTGAGCTCCGACCATCAGGCCACCCGCCCCGAGGCCTTGCACAGCACGGAATGCGATCAGCTCGATCATGGACGAGCTAAGTCCAGAGAGGGCCGATCCGATCAGGAATATGACGATGGCCGCCTGGAAAAAGATCTTCCGGCCATACATATCGCCGAGCTTGCCCCAGAGCGNNGATCACCGGCGATGGTGGGCAGCGCTGTGGCCACGATGGTCTGGTCCAAGGCGGCTAGGAGCATTCCCAGCATCAGAGCGCCGATGACAAGAAGGACCCGTCGGTGGCTCAGTAGCGGCACCCCGGCGAGGTCAGGCAAGCCGCCTGCCACATGCTCAACCGGCACTTCTCCGCTGCTCACGCTACAAGTCCCACCAGTGCGAGCGGAGCTCGGCTGCCGGCCGGCATCTCACCGCCCCCGGGCTCGGCGCGTCGANNCCGGTTGTCGGGAATGCTGGCCGGAACGTCCCAAGGCTGGTAGGAGGAGGCCCTAACAAAGTTCGGGTACCGTATCATCTATTCCACTGTTGACAAGGACAACGAACTCAGACGTGGGTAGAACGGGCTCGACTGTCGATCCGATCAGCCGCAGCAATCTGATCGCTCGTCTACTGGAGTTGCAGCCGCAGGTCCGACGGCGGTTTGAGGCAGCCATGCCTATCCACGTCCGCGAGCTGAAGGCCAGCCTGCATGACGTGATGGCGAACACTACCCTCCGGCAGCTCGAGGTGCTCCGACTCCTGGCCACCCACGGGCCTCTGGCGATGCACGAGTTGGCGAGGCTGCACGGCATCAACCGCAGCAGCACGACCGAGGTCGTTGACCGGTTGGTCGGTCACGGCCTGGCGGAGCGCCGTCACGATCCCCTCGATCGGAGAAGCGTGGCAGTGGCCTTGACGGCGCAGGCCGAGGCGCTGCTGGCACAGTTCAAGTGCATTCATGAGGCCAGCGTCGCGGCGCTAACCGACGCCTATGACGACGAGGAGCTAGCGACCTTGGTGCGCCTTTTGGAGAAGCTGGCAATTGTTGAGCCGCCGGCTCAGGTTGCGGACGAACCGGCTCGGGCCGCTACGGCTTCACACTCCCACGCCACCGGTGCGGGGTCGACCACAAGGCCGCTGGGCCGATGAACCCATTTTTCAGTGGCCTCGGCCGCTTCGCCGTTCGGTTCCGCGGTCCGATCGTCGTCGCCTGGATCGTGGTCGTGGTGGTCTGCATCCACATTCTGCCGTCGCTGGCCTCAGTCAGCAAGGACACCAACTCCGCTTTTCTTCCCGCGACCGCCCCCAGCTCGAAGGCGGCACAGCTCGCCAGCCCTTTCCAGAAATCGAGCCTGGCGGCGGCCACTCTGGTCGCGTCGAGTTCGAGTGGGCCGCTTAGCGACGCCCAGCAGTTGGCCATGACCCGGTTCGAGGCACGGCTAAGGACCCTGCCTCTAGTTCGGTCGGTGCGGGACTTGGGGACCTCGCCGAATAGCGAGGCGCGTCAGGCGCTCATTGAGGCTGCGGTACCGGCGTTTGGCGGCGGCGACGGACCAGAGCTGGTGGATTCGATCCGCTCGGAGTTCAAGGCTGCCAGCGTGCCCGGCTTGAGCTTCTACCTCACTGGCGACCTGCCCACCATCATCGACAGCCAGACCTCCTCAAAACACTCCCAAAGCCTGACCCAGCTCTTCTCCTTGGTCTTCATCATCGCCCTCCTGCTGATCGCCTTCCGCGCTCTCCTGGCTCCCCTCATCACGCTGTTGCCGGCGGCCCTGGTGCTGGCCCTCGCCGGTCCAGTGATCGCTGAGGCCACCCACATCGGGGTCCAGGTGTCGGTGATCACGCAGGTGCTGTTGATCGTGCTGTTGCTGGGGGCTGGCACTGACTACGGCCTCTTCTTGGTCTTTCGAGTCCGCGAGGAGCTCCGGCGGGGCCTCGAGCCCCACGCAGCCGTGGTCAAGGCGGTCAGCACCGTCGGGGAGTCGATCACGTTTTCCGCCCTGACCGTCATAGTCGCCCTGCTCAGCTTGATACTGGCGCAGTTCGGCCTGTACCAGAGCCTGGGGCCTGCCTTGGCGATCGGCATCGGTCTTATGCTCCTGGCTGGCCTGACCCTGCTGCCGGCCCTCCTGGCCATCTTCGGCCGAGCGGTTTTTTGGCCCACCAAAACCGCGCTGGAGGACCGCCCCCGGACTGGGATCTACGCCTGGCTGGCGAAGGGGGTAGTACGACGGCCGCTCTGGATCCTGGTCGCCGGGGTGGTGGTCTTCGGGGGCCTCGCGACCGGCGCCCTGACCAGCACCACCGCCGGCTTCGGTAACACCTCCGCTCCCAGCGGGACNNGCCACCGCCCAGGTCGATCTGGATTCTAGCCGACAGTTCCGCACCGTCGACGGGGCTCTAGGGACCTCCGGGCTGACTCCCGCGCAGGTGAGCTCGTTGCACGCCGAGCTCGGGGCCCCGAGCCTGCTTCCGCCCACCGAGTCCGCCAGCACCTCGGTTACACCCAAGCTCTACAACTCCTATCGAGAGCTCGGCCAATTCATCAGCCCCGACGGACACACAATTCAGTTCTCCACACTGCTGCTGCACAACAACGACAACTCCGCCCGCGCCCTGGCCGCGGTACCGGTGGCCAGGGCGGCCGTGGCGCAGGTGGGAAAGCGCATTGGGGCTCAGGCCAACGGCATCTTCGGGGTGCTGCCCTTCGCCTACGACGTGCAGAACATCTCCAACAGCGANNGTCCACATCATCCCCGTGGTGACGGTGTTGATCGCGTTGCTGCTGGCCCTCGTGCTTCGCAGCCTAGTGGCCCCTGTCTATCTGGTGGTGAGCGTGGTGCTCTCCTACGCGGCAGCGCTGGGCCTGGTGTCGGTCGTGTTCGTGCACCTTTTGGGCCAGGACGGCATCAACTTTCTCCTGCCGTTCCTGATGTTCGTGTTCTTGATGGCGCTGGGCTCTGACTACAACATCCTGATGATGANNTGATGTTCATCTTCCTGCTGGCCCTGGGCGAGGACTACAACATCCTCGTCATGACCCGCATCCGGGAGGAGGTACGGGTAATGCCCCTGCGCCACGCGGTCCAGCGCGCCGTCGGGATGACAGGCACAACCATCAGCACCGCCGGCTTGGTCCTGGGCGGCACCTTCGCGGTCCTCGGACTCGCGGGCGGCGGGACTTCCGGGGGAGCTGAGATCCAGCAGATCGGGTTCGGGGTGGCGGCCGGCGTCTTCATGGACACCTTCATCATCCGCACCTTGCTGGTTCCCTCCGCCGTGGTCCTACTGGGAAGGTGGAACTGGTGGCCGTCGAAGCTCTCGCTCCCGCCGGCCGCTCCGGGCGTGGAAGAGGGTGCCGCAGTTGGCTAGTCCCAGTCGTCGTAGCGGTGACAGCCGAGGTAAGGGCGCCGTTAAGGCTTGCGACGGGTAGCAGGAGCGGGAACTGATCGAGCCGCATTGAGGGTGAGCGCCCTACATCGGTCAGTCGGGACTCGGCTTCCCGCGCCCTGGGCGCATCGAACTCTCGTAAACGCTCCAACACTCGGGCAGGCTCTTCGCCGCGTACATAGCCGCGTCGGCGCTGCGGAGCAGTTGCGCGGTGTCCTCACCATGCGCCGGATACATGGCGACTCCGACGCTCAATCCGACGGTGATGCCACCACAGCCGGTGAGGGGTGACCGGAACGCGTCGCAAATTTTGGCGGCTAGGATCGATGCTCCAGCGGCGTTAATGCGGTCTCCGACCACGACGCTGAACTCGTCCCCACCGATCCGCCCGACCGGGTCGGAATCCCGCACCGTCGCCCGAAGCCGCTGCGCGACTTCCCTGAGGACATCGTCGCCGAACTCGTGGCCATGGGTATCGTTGAGAGCCTTGAAGTCGTTGAGATCGATCATCATGAGGGCGATCTCCGTCTTACTGCGGCGCGCCGCTTGTATGGCCATCTGAATCCGATCGTCCATGAGCTCGCGGTTGGCGAGAGAGGTGAGCGAATCGTGAGTGGCCCGATACTCCAGCGGCGCGTGTTCGGGACGGCGCCGCTGCGGGCCGAGCTGCTCCATCTCCAGGCGGTCAGCGAATTCACCGAGTAGCTGACCCACCGCGGTGAGGAGATCCACGAGCCCATCCTCGGGCGCGTAATTGGTTGGTGTGATGAAGCAGAGCGCCGCAAGTCCCCCACCCGGGGTCGGGACCGGCAGCCCACCACCCGGGATACCGCGGAGAGGTTCGATCCGGACTTGGCCCGTTGGCCCACCCCCGAGCGATCGCCCAGCACGACAGGAACCTGGTCCCAAAGTACGGTGCTCGGGACGCCTTCACCAGTCGACAAAGCTGCATCCGCAGTCCCAGACCAGGCTCGGGTCACCTAGAGGACACCATCGTCGATCATCCAGCACTCGCCGGACAACCACCCCATCTCCGTACAAATTGCCGCGAGTACCCCAGCGATAGCTTGATCCCACCGCCCCGACGCCGCGACCGCCCTCATCACCGCCGTTCTGGCGGCTGACCTGCTCGGGGAAGGGCGGCCGGCCGCCACCAGAGTGTCGGAGTTGCCCGTCAGTGGTCGCTACGCGGGTCGATCTGTCTGCTGACGATCCACGCGTGCTTGCCGACCTGCCGGCCTCGCGCAAATCCCAGCTCCTCGAACAGCTCGACGGTCGCGCTAAACAGGAACCGATCCTGAGCCTGGCGGCCGGAGGTCACTTCGGAGGTCGCCTCTACGAGGCCGCCACGAGCAGCGGCGATCTGCTCGAGCGCGCCCTGGAGCGCGGCTCGTGCGATCCCCTGTCCGCGATGCCGCTTGTCGACGAAGATGCAGGCGATCCGCCAGCGCGCGGGTGGCGGTGGGTTCTTGGCGTATTCACGGTTGTGCTTGAGCCCGAGCTCCTCGGGACTGCCGTACTGGCACCAACCCTGTGTGATCCCGTCTTCGTCGAACACCAGCACCGCGTGCGCGCGACCCGCCCGTACTAACTGCTCCTTCAGCATGCGCGGATCACTGACGCCGCGCTGGTATGCCGTGTGGTACGCGATGCACCAACACCCTCCATAAATCCCGTTGTTGCGCTCGACCAACTCCGCGAACGCGTCCCAGGTGGAGGCGTCGAGCGGCCGGGTTGTGTAGGNNGAGGGTGGCGAGCTCCGTTGGTCGGCTGAACATCGGCCAGTGCCCCGACTCGATGTCGACGTAATCGACATGCCGGGCTGTCGCGCGTTCTGGCACCTCGCCCCCTTCGACCCACTCTCTGGCCTGGGCCACGTAGAACTCGGGGCAGATCAGCGTGACCGGTACATCGAACCGCCGCTCGTCGCTGAGATGCACCGCCCCCTTTGCCACGGCTTCGGGGACCGGGATCGCCGCTGAGGCGATCCTCCGCTTGGTCCCTTCGCCGAGATCGGCCGAGTCCGGACCTTCGAACGGATGCCATCCCGGAAAGGACACCATCCCGTCCTTGGACTCGAAGGCGTCGGCGTAGAGCTCTCCGTCGGCGGAGGGGAAGCCGCCGATGAGGGCGACCTCCCCCACCTTGTTAGGGCGGGCGTCGGCCGCAATCCATGCCAGGGTGCTGGCGGCCGAGTGCCGGACGACCAGAGGACCTCCAGCGGCGGCGACGACGGCGGCCACTTGATCGTCGACCGTTGCGGAGCTGGATCCGTCGCCCTGGCCCGGAAGGGTCAGCGATATGGCGCGGTGCCCCAGCGACGCCAGCCGAGGCACCACCTTGTCCCAGGCAGACCCATCCAGCCAGAGTCCAGCGATGAGCAGGATCTCCATGGAGCGACCATATACCCGGTTCAGGACAGTGTGCGTCCGGGTCGCGCCGCCACACGAGCCATCCTGGAATGTCACCGATGTGGGAGCGTGGGCTGGGGGCGATCTAAGGTGAGATCAGAACGGCGC
>PKXR01000255.1 GCA_003133485.1 Candidatus Dormiibacterota bacterium | reverse complement strand
CACCGGTGACCTGATACTTGGGGTGGCCCATCACGGCATAGCCCAGACTGGTCTTGCCAGCTCCGTTGGGCCCCATCAGGGCGTGGACCTCTCCTTGGGGGACGCTGAGACTCACCCCGGAGAGAATCTGCTTGCCGTCGACGGCGACTTGGAGGTCGCGAACAACTAGCGCAGCCGGCGCCGAGGCGGAGGTCTCAGACACCAGTTAGATGCCCTGCTTCCCGGTAGATCGGCAGACTCGCGACCGGACATTCCGGCTCGACGATTCCGGGGTCGCGCATCATATCGGCTAGGGTGGTCCCGCCGAGCACCTGCTTGACCGCCTGCTGGAGCCGCCCCCAGAGCGGTCGACTCAGGCATTCAGGCTCCCTCGCGCAGGCCCCCGACTGGTAGTTTTCGGCTAGGCACTCGACCGGAGCCACTGGACCTTCCATCAGCTCGACGATCTCAAGAACCGTCACGTCCTTTGGCGATCGCGCGAGCCTGTACCCGCCGTGCAGCCCCCTGGTTCCCTCGACCACGCCGGCGCGACGGAGCGGGGCTACCAACTGCTCAAGGTAGGCGAGGGGCATCCCTTCTCGGCGAGCAATCTCCGCCAGGCTGAGGGGTGGTCCCCCGTGGGCCTTGGCGAGCTCGGTCATCATCCGCAGCCCGTAGTGGGCGCGGGAGGAAATCCGCATGGCAACCGGCGCCGGGCCGGTAAATCCGACTGGCATACGNNCGTGCTCGCAAGAGCGGCACGGCTTCGAAAAGAAGGAAAGGCGCTAGACGGCGAAGGCCCCCTGGCGAAGAGCAGCCACCTCGCGGCAGATCAACTCGCCGGCCCGCTCCACCTCATCGACGGTGGTCGACCGACCCAGGGTGAGCCGCAGGTGGGCGGAAGCCAGCTGGGGCGAAAGGCCCATCGCCAGCAGCACGTGGGACGGCGCCAGAGAACCGCTGGTACAGGCCGACCCTGCCGACCCGCAGATCCCGACCCGATCTAGGCGCAGGAGCAGGAGCTCTCCCTCGGCACCGGGGAAGGCGAAGGTGCAGAAGTTGGCAAGCCGCTCCCCGATCGGGGCGCCGGTCGGGATGGCGTCCGGAACCCCGGCCTGGATCCGCCGACCAAGATCGGCACTCAACGCGGCCTGTCGGACCATCTCTGGCTCACGCTCCGCTTCTGCCAGCTGGGCCGCGACCCCGAAGCCCACGATCCCGGGGACGTTCTCAGTTCCCGACCGCCGGGTCCTTTCCTGGCCGCCGCCGGTGATGATCGGGTCCAAACCCGTCCCGTGCCGGGCGAAGAGGGCACCCACGCCCTTCGGACCGTAGATCTTGTGGGCGGAGACGGTCAGGAGGTCAACGCCCAGCTCATCAACATCCAGCTTGAGCTTGCCCAGTGCCTGGGTTGCATCCGTGTGAAACACCGCCTGGGAATTGGTATGAGTCACTTCGGCCAGCTCCCTGACGGGCTCGATGGTCCCCACCTCGTTGTTGGCCAGCATCACCGAGACCAAGATGGTGTCGGGCCGGAGGGCCTCCTTCAGGGCGCTCGGCAAGACCCGGCCCGCCCGGTCCACCGGGAGCTCGGTCAACTCGAAACCCTGCTGACCCAAGTCCCGAGCGGTCTCGAGGACCGCCTCGTGCTCGATAGCAGAGACGATCAGGTGCCCACCACGGTGGCCGAGGCGCCGGACCACCCCACGCAGGGCGAGGTTGTCAGCCTCACTGCCGCCCCCAGTGAATACGATCTCCCGCGAGCGGGCGTTGAGGGCCCTCGCCAGTTGGTCGCGAGCCGTGTCGATCAGGGCCCGGGCGGCGCGGCCGGCGCCATGAACGCTGGACGGGTTCCCGAAGGTCTCGGCCAGTGCCGGGGCCATCGCCTCTCTCGCCTCCCGCCGGAGCGGCGTGGTGGCGGCATGATCCAGGTAGATGCTCGGAGGCGCCGCCCCCAGGGCACCGACCTCAGTCGTTGGCACGCTCCTTGAGAAGCGCCGTCAGGGGCCCAGAATGGCCGCTCAGAGTTCGATGCAGCTCGAGGAGCTCGTCGTTGCTGATGGGGTCCGCCCCGGAGCCGGAACTCGCCACCAACTGCGCCTCCTGCTCACCGGCGTCGGCCGCGGTCCCGTCGCTCGATGCCAGCTCCAGCGCCACCAGGAAGGTGAGCTCGCAGTTCCGGCAGGTGACCTCTACGGTGTACTTCTGGCCCTCGTGGTCGAGCTGCCTCAACTTGCAGTCCGCCAACGAGCGCCTACACATGGGGCACCGGAATGCCCCTGCTCTCTCCCGCAGGAATGCCAAGATATCCATCTCTTCCTCCGGCCAAGTATACCCAGCACGCCTGAGATCAGCCTGTGTGGAGAGCGAACCAGTCGGCTCAGGCGGGGAGGCGCTCCAGGACGGCGGCGGTGAACTCTTCGGTCCGGGCCTGGCCCCCCAGGTCCGCGGTGCGGACGCCGTCGAAGACGGCGCCCATGGTCGCCTCTCTCACCTGGCCACCGAACTGGACGAGGAAGGGGTCACCGGAGTGCTCCAGCAAGGCCGCGGCAGCCAGGATCATGGCCATGGGATTGGCGATGTGCCGGCCCTCCAAGGCCGGCGCGGTCCCGTGCGGAGCCTCGGCCATGAGCAGGCTAGGACGGCTGGAGTCATCGAAGCCGATCAGCAGCGACTCGCTCCCCGCCAGGGTCCCGTAGAGCGCGAGGACTAGGTCGGAAAGGATATCGCCGTCGCGATTGAGGGCCGGGATCACCAGCCGGTCGTCCCGGGTGAGGATCAGGGCGAAGGTGG
This sequence comes from Candidatus Dormiibacterota bacterium, assembly GCA_003133485.1. Next base: position 3,185 of record PKXR01000255.1, on the reverse strand, counting down.
CGTCGATCAGCTGGGGCTCGTAACGGACGTCCGGGTGGCGCAGGCTGGCCGCATCCATCTCCTCCTTGAGCATCCCCTCATAAACCCTGGACACCGTGAACTTGGGTCCGCCAAAGACGGTCGCCCGGGTCCGGCCGGCCTCGACGAAGGCGTACTCGGCGACCCGCCGGCAATGCTCCCGGCTGATCTTGGTGGTGCGAAAGGCAAGCTCGTCGGCGCTCTCGCCCTCCCTCCACTCCACCGCCCCGTAGGCGTCGTCGACCGCCATCCGGACGATCGTGATCGGGGAGTGAACGCCCGCCAGGGGCGCAACTCCGGGGATCCGCCGACCAGTGCGGACGATGACGTCGCCGCCCACCTCGGCTCGCAGAATTGCGTTGGGGCTCCCGATCTCTCCAAGTTCCGCCGGGGTTACTGTCGCGGCCTTGAGCCCGAAGTGGCTGGCCTTCATCAGCTGGGCCGCTTGGTGGACCACTCCGTTGTCCGAGGCCCGCCGGGCCGAAAGGCTGAGGTCGACGTGCTCCAGCACTATCCGGGAGGCAAGCTGCGGGACGGTGAGGATCCGGAGCGCCTCCGCCAGCAGCTCCTCGCCGGTCTCATCCCCGTGCAGGACGGTGATGGTGGGCTGGGTCAACCGGCTACCCGCTGGAAAGACGGCGGAAGGACTCCGCGTAGGCGATGCCGTGCGGCTCCCCCATTTTGGCCATCCGCTCGAGCACCCGGGCCGAGAAGTCTTGTCCCGGGGCATGCTGGCTCCGGTGTCGGGTCAGAGCTGCCATCTTGCGGTCTACGATTGAGGAGACATCGACAAAGTGGTCCGGGCTCTCGGTGCCGACGACTAGCACCTCGCTTACCGAGTGCGGCTCCAGCCCGGCCGCCAGCAGTTCGGGATAGGCGTGGGGGTTGCGCGCGTACGGATAGACCGCCTCGATCGCCAGCTGGCCCGCCGCCAGATGGTCGGGATGGTTCCCGTAAAGGTTGGAGTAGTTGCGCACGGCGTTCTGGCAGATGATCAGGTCGGGTCGGTGCTGGCGGATCAACCTCACCAGCTCGCCCCGCAGCTCGGGCGTCACCCGCAGCTGACCGTCCGGCTGGCGCAGGAAGATGACCGACTTGACCCCCAAGACGTCGGCCGCCTCCCGCTGTTCCACCTCTCGAATAGAGGCCAGCTGGGCCTGCTCTATGGTCGGGTCGGCCGCGCCCGCCGCCCCGTCGGTGCAAATGACGTAGCTGACCTCGGTGCCCTGGTCGGTCCAGAGCGCGACGGTGCCGGCAGAGCTGAACTCCGCGTCATCCGGGTGGGCCACCACAACCAGGACGCGCTCAGGCTTTTCCAGTTCATTCGAACTCATAATGATTCCCTGGTAGGATACGGTTCCCGCGGCGAGCCCCCTCTTCGACCGTGTGCCGTGGGCGCAGCCACGCGGAGACCTCGGCCATGATCTTTCTCAGCGAGCTCCTGCGCGCCACCGTCGTCGACGTGCGTCAGCACACGGTAGGAACCGTACGGGACCTGGTGGCTCGGATGGGCGAACCCTATCCCCGGGTGACCGGAATCGTGGTGAGCCATCGGGGGCGGGACGCCCTGATCGTCCCCTGGGGCACTGTGCGCCAGTACACCGAGCGGGAGATCAGCCTGCGGGACCCGGAGGCGGAACTGATCAAGCACGAGCCAGCCGAGGACGAGCTGTACCTAAGCCGGGATGTCCTCGACAAGCAGCTGATCGACACCGACGGCCGCCGGGTGGTGCGGGTCAACGACCTCCAGCTGGCCAATGTCGGAGGCAAGCTGCTGGTGGTCGGGGTGGATATCGGCGGCCGGGGCCTGCTGCGCCGGCTGGGGATGGAGGAGCTAGGTAAGCGAGTGGCGCGGATGCTGCACCGGGACTGGGCCCAGAAATTCATCGCCTGGGACACCGTCGAGACCATCCGGGGCGACGGTCGCAACATGCGGCTGCGGATGTCCTACAAGAAGCTGGCGCGGCTCCATCCCGCCGACATCGCCGACATCGTCGAGCAGATGAGCAACGTTGACCGCCAGGCAGTCTTCGCCAGCCTCGACGACGAGACCGCGGCTGACACCCTGGAGGAGACGGACGAAACTGTCCAGGCGCAGATCCTGGAGCGGCTCTCGCTGGAGCGTGCGGCCGACATTCTGGAGGCGATGGCTCCCGACGAGGCGGCCGACCTGTTGGCGGACCTTGCCCCTGAGCGCAGAGCGCAGCTGATTGCGGAGATGCAGGCCGAGGAGGCAGGCGACGTCCAAGAGTTGCTCGCTTACGAAGAAGACACGGCGGGGGGATTAATGACTCCGGACTACGTGGCCATCCCCCAGCGCCTGACCGCGGCTCAAGCGATAGAACGGATTCGCGAGTTGGAGCCGGAAGCGGAGTCGATTTACTACATCTTCGTCATAGATGGCCAGGAGCGCCTCCGTGGGGTTTTGAGCCTGCGGGATCTGATCGTCGCCAGCCCTGCTACCCCGGTCTCACAGTTCATGATCCGTAAGGTGATCTCGGTACCACTGAATGGCTCCCCGGAAGAGGTGGCCTCGCTGCTGGCCAAGTACAACCTGCTCGCCATCCCCGTGGTTGACGAGCAGGATCGGATCCAGGGCATCGTCACGATCGACGACGTACTCGCCGAGGTCCTGCCGCCCCAGCTTCGGCGGCGGGTGAGGCCCGGGGCATGATGGCGTTCGCCGGAAGAGGGCTGACCAAGGTCGGTGCCCGGCTGCGCGCGCCCAGGCGTCGTGATGAACCTCCGTCACGAATCTGGGGGCCTAGCCCCCGAGACGCCGGAAGTTCGGGTCCCCTCTGAAGCTGAGGGGAGGAGCAGCAGGAGTCTGACTTCGGCGGTTCGGGGACGGCGCACCCCGGGGCTTAGGCGCCCACCGATCCTTCCCCGGCGACTGCGGCCGCGCCGCCTGCCGCGGCTCTGGCGCTTCTTCGCCATCCTGGGGCCTGGGCTGATCGCCGCTAACGCCGGCAACGACGCGGGCGGTATCGCCACCTATTCCGAGGCGGGTGCCCAGACCGGCTACGAGCTGCTGTGGGCACTGCTGCTGATTGTGGTGGCGGTGATCGTGGTCCAGGAGATGGCAGCACGCCTTGGCGTCAGCACGGGCAAGGGTTTGATGGCCTTGATCCGGGAGGAGTTCGGAGTGCGCTGGGCGGTGGTCGCCG
>PKXR01000201.1 GCA_003133485.1 Candidatus Dormiibacterota bacterium | reverse complement strand
GCCCCCAGAGGGCCATGCCCAGGGTCCCGGCCATGCGGCTGCCGACCAGAGACGCGATCACCGGACCGTGGCCGGCCACCTTGCCCACCTGCACCGCCCGGATGGCGTCGCTGCCGACCCCGGCGGGGAGCACCTGATTAAAGAAGAGACCCTTCATGTACCAGCCACCCAGATAGCGCCAGCCCAGTAGTTTCCCGGCACCCCTGATCAGCGCACCCCATTCCAAGATGCTGGCCAGCACGGAGAGGCCGGCCAGGGCGAGGGCGAGAAGTGCCCACTGCCAGTGGAGCTGGGAGAAGGCCCTTAGCGCCGAGCCAAGATTCACCGAGCGGACGAAGATTCCGACTGCTAACAGGGTGAAGCCCACCCTCACCCAGGGCCGCGAGACGGCGCGGCGGATAGCGGCGAAGATCACGAGGGCGTAGCGCTGACCCACGTTGCGGCACGATACAGGACACTCCGCCAGGGCACTCCGCCCGTGAGTACTTTGTCTCAACTCGCCCGCCCACAGCTTAGGATTTCGTTCAGTTGACCTCTCTTTCGCCCGCAGAAGCATCCAGCCTGGGACCCCCGCGGGTAGGCATTCTGCCCTCCTTCGTCCCTCATGATCGACGAGATCGGGTGGGTCGGCCGCCCCGCCGCGAGCGCATCGAGCAGCGTTTATGGGAGATGGCGCCCGGCCTCACGGTGTGGCTCATCCTGCTCACGCCCTTGGCGATCGGCTTCATAATCACCCTAACCAACTTCNNCCTGCCGCTTCGTGCTGCGCGGCATCCGGCTCCTGGAGGGGGCCCAGGCTGTCGACTGGGCCGAGCGAGTCCGGACGATGGAGACTTTCCCCGGGCAGCCCGACCCAAGCGAGATCATCCACGCGTTTTTGATCCCGACCTACAGCGAGCGCTACGAGACCATTCACGCCACGGTCTCGGCCCTGGCGGCATCCGACTACCCGAATGACAACAAGATTTGCGCGATCATCACCAGGGAGACCGATCTCCAGGGCTGCCTCAACGTAGAGCGGCTCCAGGAGAAGTTCGGCGGCAGCTTCCGGGCCTTCTGGCACATCAAGGACCCCTTGCTGCCGGGGATCGTGGTCGGGAAGTCGGCGGCCATGGCTTATGGGGGGCCGGTGCTGCGGCTAGCCTGCGACAGCCTGGGGCTGGACCCCACTCAGGTTATCGTCACCGACCTCGACTCGGACTACCGCGTCCATCCCCAGTACCTTGCCTACACCACATATCACTTCTGCGGCGCGGAAGACCGGCTAACTTCGATCTGGCAGCCGGTGCCGATGTTCCTCAACAACCTCTGGAAGGTGCCGTCGGCGGTGCGCTCGATGGCCACCCTGGGCACCCAGTGGCAGCTGTATCTGCACCAGCATCCCAAGCGGCTGGTGATGTTCTCCGCTTACTCGATGTCGATGCAGATGCTCACGGAGGTGGGCTACTGGGACGACGACGTGATTCCCGAGGACTCCCGGTTCTTCTGGAAGGCGTTCTTCAGGTACGGGGCGAAGCTGCANNCAGCCAGTACAACCAGATCAAGCGGTGGGCTTGGGGCGTGACCGACGTTCCCTATGTGGCGTCCCGCATGACCTCCCATCCGGAGATCCCCCTCCGGCTCCGCCTGGAGCGGTTCAAGATGCTGGTGTTCAACCACCTCAGCTGGGCCACGGTGCCGATGCTGATCCTGATCTCCGGCACGCTGCCGTCCCTCTTCAACTACGACTACGCGCTCTCCAACATGGGGGCCATCCTGGAGACCACCGCCAGCATCATCCTGACGACCACACTCCTCAATATCGTTGCGGTGGCGGTCCTGGACAACCGGCTGCAGCCGAGGCCGGCAAGTTGGCCTTGGTGGCGACGCCGGCTGATCGACCTGCAGACGCTGATGTACCCAGTTGTGTTCATGCTCCTCAGCGTCATCCCCGCGCTCGAAGCGCAGACCCGGCTACTCTTCGGGTCCCATCTGGAATACCGAGTCACTGAGAAGAGTTAGGCCAAAACCCCCAGTACAATTCCGGCGATGGTGGACCGCCCGGTCGTATTCAGCGGGATGAAGCCCACCGGGGTTCTTCACCTGGGGAACCTGCTGGGCGCGCTCCGGCCCTGGGTCTTGGAGCAGGATCAGTTCCGCAACTTCTTCTGCGTGGTGGACCTGCACGCTCTCACCGAGTCCCACGACCCTAAGGAGCTGGCCGACAAGACCCGCCAGGTGGCGGCTCTGTACATCGCCGCTGGCATCGACCCCGAGGTCTCGACCGTCATGGTGCAGTCGCACCTGTCTGAGCACAGTGAGCTGGCCTGGATCCTGGGCTGCCTCACTCCGACAGGCTGGCTGGAGCGCATGACCCAGTTCAAGGACCGGACCCGCAAACGCGACTCGGAGCGGATCAGCACCGGCCTATTCACCTATCCGGTCCTGATGGCGGCTGACATCCTCCTTTACAGGGCCAACTTCGTGCCGGTGGGGGAGGACCAGCGCCAACATCTGGAGCTGACCCGCAATTTGGCCGCCCGATTCAACCGTCTCTTCGGCGAGACTTTCGTCCTTCCTGAGCCCCGGATCGGCCGGATGGGGTCGGGAGGGCGAGTGATGGCGCTCGATGACCCGGAGGCCAAGATGAGCAAGAGTTCCGAAGGAGACGCCGGGCTGATCGCCCTACTGGACCCGCCGGATCGAATCCGGGCCAAGCTCATGCGGGCTCAAACGGACAGCGGAACCGCGGTCGACGTCGCCAGCGCCGCGCCCGGCGTCGCGAACCTTTTGGATATCTATCGAGGCCTGACCTCGTGCACCATCGAGGAGCTGGCGTCGGAGTTCAGCGGGAACGGCTACGGCCAATTGAAGAGCAAGGTCGCCGACGCGGTGATCTCCGCGCTCACGCCGATCCAGGACCGGTACCGCGAGCTGGTGGGCGATCCCGCCAACATCGACGCGATCTTGGCGACCGGGGCAGCTCGGGCCCGTGAGGTGGCGGGAGCGACCCTGGCCGAGGTGCGAGAGAGGGTGGGCCTGCTGCCCTCATTCGCGATCGCCTGAGGGACGCTGGGGCCGGGCTCTGGGCGGCTCGCCTGCGGGGAGGCCGGTGTCGGGCCGGGCCTATAATCCTGCGGATGCGGTGGAGTCTTGTAGGCGTCTTCCTCACCGCCGCGGCGCTGCCGGCCTATGTCTTGCGCGGCCACCTTCTCGGGCGGTTGCCGTTCACTGGCTTGGAAGTCGTGCTGGGGCTGGCGGTGCTGGCGTTCATCGTCGAGAGCTCGATCCAGCGACGGATGCCCCGGCTGGACACCCCCTTCAGCGTGATCATGGCGGTGCTGCTACTGGCGACCGTCATCGGCGTCCTTGTCAGCCCTGATCACCGGGCGGCCCTTGGGATCGCCAAGGCCTACATCGTCGAGCCAATGTTGCTCTTCATCGTCGCCGTCAACGTGCTCCGCTCCAATTGGGATTGGGAGCGGGTGGTCTACGGCCTCTACCTGAGTGGTGCCGTGGTGGCGGTTTCCCAGTTGGTGGCCGTGGTCATGGCCCTGGCCGGGCACCAGTTCAACCTCAACGACTCGCCCCCGACCCCGAGTTGGCTCTGGACCGACCCCGCAGCCGCCGGCATCTTCCTGGACCCCCTGGTAGCCCTGGCTTTGGGACTTGCTCTGTTCGGGGGAGTCCGCCACCCGCGGCTGCACTGGGCGGCCCTGCTTCTCCTGGGCCTGGGCGACGTGCTGACCTTAGACCGGGGCTCCTGGCTGGCCCTGGTGGTGGTGGCGCTGGTGGCAGCGGCGCTCCATCCCCGGCGCCGGCTTTTGCTGGCGGGGTGCCTGGCGGCGATGGTGGTAGCGGCGGTGCTGCCTCCGATCCGGCACCGGATCTCCAACGAGCTCAACCCCAACAACCCCGCCAACTCGCTTGTCACCAGGGCCTACCTTTGGCATGCCACCGTGGACCTGATTGAGGCCCATCCGTTCACTGGCTCAGGCCTGGCTGGCTTCCAGCAGGAGATCGGGCCCTACCGAGCCCAGGTGCACGACCCCGCCGTTCAGACCAACCCCGACCCCACCCAGTTGGAGCTCGACTTTTGGGTGGAGTTGGGAGTGCTGGGCTTGGTGGCACTGCTGGGCTTCTTCTTGGAGTTGGTCCGCTACCTGGCACCAGCGGTGCGGGCGGGCCCACGAGACCACCCCTGGGCGGCGGCCCTGGCGCTCTCCTGGGTGGCCATCATCGTCCACGGAATGGTCGACAGCCCCTACTGGAAGAACGACCTGGCAGCGGAGTGGTGGCTGCTGACCGCGCTGGTGACTGTCGCGGTGGTACCGGCCACCAGGCACTTGCAGCTGGCCCGGCGCAGGCCGGCGTCTCCCTAGCGCGGCAATGAGCGTTGCGCAGAGGGCGGTCCGCAGCACCACCATCCTCTTCGTCGCCAGAACCGCGTCCAAGCTTTTCGTACTAGNNGCAGCAGCACACTCTGGGCGCTCGGCTGTACGGTGAGTTCAGCCTGATCGTGGTCCTGAGCACCCTTTCGAGCATCGTGGGCGACCTAGGTCTGCAGATCGTCTATCTGCGAGAGGCGAGCCGGGACAACGCCCGGATGAAGACCTACCTGGCGGCGATCCTGGCGGCCAAGATCCCGCTCTTCGTGCTGAGCCTGGGGAGCCTGGCGCTGATGGCCGCGGTGGCCGGCAAAGGACCGGGATTCATGGCCCTCGTTTTGCCCGCCTTCGCCCTCCAGGTCGCGACCAGCGTAGCCAACGTGCTCCGGAGCACTTTCTACGCCACCGGGGAGATGCGCTACGAGGCGGTCGCGACCATGTCGGAGGCGGTGATCCTGCTGGTGGGGACGTTCTTGGTGGCCCGGGCTCACCTGGGGGTCGCTGATTACCTTTGGGTATATGCGCTGAGCTACGCGGTGACCTGCGTCTACGCCTACCTGGTCATCGGCCGACGTTATTTCGTCCCGTCAGTCCATTTCGATCCGGTGTTAGCCCGGCGGCTGCTGAAGATGGCTCTGCCCTTCGCCATGGTCTTCTTCCTCAACACGGTCTACTTCCGCATCGATGTGGTGATCCTCAGCTTCATGCGGGGCCTCACCGAGGTGGGGTACTACACGGCCGCCTACAAGTTCCTGGACGGGCTCTCGTTCGTCCCCCAGACCATCATGAACGCGGTCTTCCCGACTCTCTCGATCGTCCATCTGGAAGCGATCGCCTCGATGCGGAAGGCCTACACGGCCACCATCCGGCTGCTGGCCGCGCTGGCGGTGCCCTTCGCGGTCGTGCTGGGGTTCGGGGCGCTTCCCATTCTGGTGAGTCTCCCCGGTGGGGGCGTTTACCCCCAGTCCGCCCCCGCCCTGCAGATCCTGGCCCTGGCCATCGTCTTCATGTTCGTGAACAGCACCTTCGTGTTCGGTCTCGGCGCCATGGACCGGCAAATGGATAGCGTGCTGCTCTCCGTCATGAGCATCGTGGTCAACGTGGCGCTCAACTTCATCCTGATCCCGATCTTTCCGCGGTCGACCGGCTATCTTGGCAGCAGTTGGGCCACCGTGATCACGGAGGTCTTCCTACTAGTGGCGGGGTACCTCATGGNNGCGGCGGCGGCTCGAGCATCGGCTGCCTTGGGGGCAGCCACTCTTACCGATCATGGTTTCTGGTGCCCTGATGATCGGAGTGATGGGTCTGCTCTCCCAGCTGAACATCTACTTTGTGTCGATCTTCGCCGGCTTGATTTACCTTGGCGCCCTCTACCTCACGGGAGGCGTTTCCCAGGATGAGCTGCGGACGATCCGTACCAGCCTGGGGCGGCGCCTTCATCCGGTGGCGGTGGACGACGGTGGTGGCTGAGCCCGAGCCGCTGCTTCGGTCCCTGGAGTTGACGGGGGCTTCGCGGCAGCGGTGGCGGCGGGTGCTCCCGATGATCACCATGCGGGTGATTGGGGATGCTCTCGCAGTCTCGGCCGGGGCTCTGGTCGGCTTCCAGTTCCGCTTCTATTTGTCTGGGGTTCCGATCCCTGGGAACCAGGTCCCGAAGTTCCACGCCTACCTGCTGGCGATTCCTGTCGTCGCTGCTCTGTGGGTGCTCACTTTCGCCTTCACCGGACGATATCGAGTCCGTTTGGGCCAATCGTTCGTCGACGAGGTCATGGGCTCCGCCGGATCGATTGCGCTATTCGTGGTGGTGGCGCTGGCGCTTGAGGGTCTCTACCGGGGCTTTCCCTATTCGCGGCTGGTGCTGGTCGACGCCGCGGTCGCAGCGGCGTTCTTGTTCATCGCCGAGCGGACGCTGATCCGGCTGGCCCAAGGCGCCTTGCTGCGTTCCGGATTGGGCGGCATCCGGGTTCTGGTGGTGGGCAGCGGTNNTGGCGGACCTCCTGCTGCGGCGGCTGCGGATGTTCCCGGAGTACGGCTACCAGGTGGTAGGCATGGTCGGCACCGACCCCAAACCTTCTCCTGTCCAGAAAGGCATTGAGGTACCCAACTTCTCCCTGGAGCAGGGCCTCTCCCGGATCGTGGTCCGGGAGAGGGCTGACACTGTCCTTCTGGCGTTGAGCGGCGTGGGCCACGACCGGGTGCTGGAGCTAGCCCGCGACTGTTTGGCAGCGGGGGCCGAGGTTAAGGTGGTTCCCGACGTCCTGGAGATCATGACCAGCGCCGCCAGCACCGAGGAGGTAGCTGGTCTGCCGCTGGTCGGATTGCGCCCCAACCGGCTGGTCGGGGGCAACCTCTTGGTCAAGCGCGCCTTTGATCTGATCGCCACCCTGATCTTCGCGATCATTGCCGTTCCGGTCGTCGCGATCTGCGCGGTGGCGATCGCGATCGGCTCTCCCGGGTCGCCTTTCTACCGGCAGGAGCGGCTGGGTCTGGACGGGCGACCGTTCCAGGTGTGGAAGCTCCGCTCGATGGTGAAGGACGCGGAACGTGGACTGGGACCGGTGATGACTGCGGTCGGCGACCAGCGCCGGACCCCTGTGGGGCGCTTTGTCCGTCGCTACAGCCTCGATGAGCTGCCCCAGCTCTGGAACGTCCTGGTGGGGGACATGAGTCTGGTGGGTCCCCGACCCGAGCGTCAATTCTTCGCCGAGCAGTTTGAGGAGTCGGTGCCCAGATATCGGGAGCGCCTCCAGGTCAAGCCCGGCTGCACCGGCTGGGCGCAGGTCAACGACCTGCGGCAGGACAGCAGCATGGAGGAACGCGTCTTTTACGACATCTACTACGCGGAGAACTGGTCCTTGAGCTTCGACCTCAAGATCCTCTTGCTCACTCCTTGGCGCCTGCTCTTCCATCGTCATGCCTACTGAGCCAGGCCGGGGAACAGGGGCCATCCCGGGAGGCTGCTAGCCTTGAGCGCCGTGAAGGGGCTGGTGCTGAGCGGAGGCAAGGGAACCCGGCTGCGGCCGATCACCCACACCGG
>PKXR01000134.1:226-3461 GCA_003133485.1 Candidatus Dormiibacterota bacterium | reverse complement strand
TGTACTCCGAGCACGGGTTCGAACCATTGATGCGCGCGGTGTTCGACGACGTGTGCCACTTGTTGATGGTGGTGTCGAACTGCAGACCCGGGTCGCCGCAGGCCCAGGCGGCGTCGGCGATCTGGCGCATCAGGTCGCGGGTCTGGTAGGTGCCCACCACCCGCTTCTTGTCCGTGACCGCGTAGGTGCGCCACTCCTTGTCTTCTAGGAAAGCGCGCATGAACTCGTCGGTAACCCTGATCGAGTTGTTGGAGTTCTGGAAGAAGACCGAGGCGTAGGCCTCGCCGGTGAAGGCCCCGTCGTAGCCGGCCTCAATCAGGGCCCAGGCCTTGCGCTCTTCCTTCACCTTGCAGTTGATGAAGTCGACGATGTCGGGGTGATCGGCGTTGAGGATCACCATCTTGGCCGCCCGGCGGGTTGTGCCGCCTGACTTGATCACTCCGGCGAAGGCGTCGAAGCCCTTCATGAAGGAGACCGGCCCGCTGGCGGTGCCGCCGCTGGCCAGATGCTCCACCGAGGAGCGGATCGAGGAGAGATTGGTGCCGGTGCCGGAGCCGTGCTTGAAGAGCATCCCCTCGGTCTTGGCCAGGGTCAGGATCGAGGTCATGGTGTCTTCGACCGAGTTGATGAAACAGGCGCTCACCTGGGGATTGGGATCGGCGCCCAGGTTGAACCAGACCGGACTGTTGAAGGCGGCTATCTGGTTGACCAGGATGGCGCAGAGCTCGGCGTGAAAGGTGTCCAGGTCCTCGTCGGTGGCGAAATAGTTGCCCTCTCGACCCCAGTCCCGGATCGTGTCGGCCACTCGGGAGATCAACTGGCGGACGCTGGACTCCCGCTGGGCGCTGCCCTGGAGACCCCGGAAGTACTTGGAGACTACCACATTGGTAGCCAGTTGGGACCAGGACGCGGGGACCTCGACGTTCTCCTGGGTGAAGACCGTCTCGCCCTTCTCATTGGCGATGATGGCGTGGCGAGTCTCCCATTCGATGGCCTCGAAGGGATGCACGCCGGGCTTGCTGAAGCGCCTTTCGACCTGCAGGCCGAGGCCTCCCGCCGGCTTGGCCGGGGGCTGAGAGGATGACCTCTTGGTCGGCACGTGGGCGGCCCTCGACGAGGTGGAGGAGGCTGGTGCTGGGTCGCTCGCAGATCGGTCCACTGGGATTCCCTCCTGGCAGGACGAGTGGGGTTTTGAGGTAAACCTAGATGGCTGCTGAACAACATGTAGTGGTGGTTACAGCCCCTAGGCGCAATATCTTGGGCCCTTGGGCCCTTGGAGTCAAGCCCCTGCCCGAGGCTTCACCTGCCTCACCTAGAATCTCATACAGAGCTAACCGAACTGGTTAGCTAAGGGGTCCCCGATCGTCGGCTTCCCCGCAGTTCAGCCAGGAGATTCGGTGCCGAAGAGAACCCTGGAGGTGACGCTACCCCAGATGGGGGAGTCAGTCACAGAGGGGGTGGTTGGGAGCTGGCGGAAACGCGTCGGCGACCAAGTCAGCGCCGGCGAGACTCTGGTAGAGGTCCAGACCGACAAGGTCGACGCCGAGATTCCGGCCCCGGAGTCGGGGACGCTCTCACGGATCCTGGCCGAGGAGGGCCAGACGGTGGCCGTCGGCGCCGGCCTCGCCGAGATCGAGCTCGGCAAGTCCAGCAACGGCCAGGCACCGCCAGTACCGGCTCCCGAGCCACCGCCCGCGTCGACGGAGCAGAAGCCGCCGGAGGTCGTGGCTCCGGCAGCCGTNNATGGGAGAGTCGGTCACGGAGGGGGTCGTCGGGAGTTGGCTCAAGCAGGTCGGCGACCAGATCAGCGTCGGCGAACCGCTGGTCGAGATCCAGACGGACAAGGTGGATGCGGAGGTCCCCTCGCCAGCGACGGGGGTGGTGACGGAGATCCTGGTTCCTGAAGGGGAGACCGTGGCCGCCGGGACGATCCTGGCCCGAATCACCGGTTCGGTCGGCGCAGTCGACTCGAATAGTGGAGCGGGGCCACCGCAATCGGCGGAGGTCGCGTCTCCACCCCCTGCCCCGGCCGCCGTTGCGGCAACCCCGCTCGCCCGTCGGCGGGCCGCGCTTGACGGCGTCGACCTGGGAGCAGTTCGCGGGAGTGGTCCAGCCGGCCTGGTTCGCGGCGCTGACGTTGGCGCCGGCGCGGCGGCCGTCGCCAACCCTGGAGAGAGCAAGACTGAGCCGATCAAGGGGACCCGGCTGGCGCTGGTGAAGGCGATGGAGGAGAGTCTGGGAATCCCCACCGCCACCAGCTTCCGCACCGTCGAGGTGGGGGTCATGGAGGTCCGGCGCCGCCAGCTCAACGAGGGGCTCGCCGCTCGCGAGCCGAAGCTAAAGCTCTCCTATACCCACCTGATCGCCTTCGCGCTCACCTGGGCTGCCCGCGAGATGCCGGTGTTCTCGACCAGCTTCACCAGGAAGGAGGGCGTCCCCCAGAGAGTGGTGCACTCGGGCGTCAACCTGGGCCTAGCGGTCGACTTGGAGAAGTCGGACGGCAGCCGCTTTCTCATGGTCCCGGTGATTAAGGGGGCTCAGGACCTCGAGTTCCCAGCCTTCCGAGATCGCTACGAGCAGATGGTCGACAAGACCAGGACCGGGGCGCTGCAGGTCGACGACCTGGATGGGGCGACGATCACTCTGACCAACCCCGGGGGCGTGGGGACCATGGCCTCGGTGCCTCGACTGATGGCCGGGCAGTCCGCCATCATCGCGGTAGGGGCGATCGGACGGCCGCCGGGCTTCGCCCAGCTGGATGAGAGGTCCGCGCGCGAGCCGGGGCTAGCTCCCGTCATGACCCTGACCAGCACCTATGACCACCGGCTGGTTCAGGGGGTCGAGTCCGGGATGCTTCTGCGCCGACTGGAGCAGCTGCTCTCCGGGGCCGACCGGTTCTACGAAATCGTTGCCCAGAGCCTGGGAGTGGAGCTGCCCGCCCTGCCGGCGCCCGCCAAGCGTGGCAGCCCCGCGCCGGCCGCTCCCACTCTGCCCGCCAATCAGGAGTTGATGTACGCGGTGGCGGCGGGCANNGCATCTCGACCCTCTCGGGAGCGAGCCTCCCGGGGACCCCGCGCTGGAGCCGGAGACGGTTAGTTTGACCCCCGAGCTGATGGCGGCGGTGCCCGCCTGGATGATGCGCGTCATGGTGCCGGGCGACACCCTGGCCGAGGCCCTGCCCCATATGCGCCAGACCTACTGCGGGACCATTGCGTACGAGATCGAGCACATCTCC
>PKXR01000134.1:0-215 GCA_003133485.1 Candidatus Dormiibacterota bacterium | reverse complement strand
GCGCTTCTTGCGCAAGACCTACTTGGGCCAGCACACCTTCACTTTGGAGGGGCTCGACGCGCTGGTACCGATGCTGGAGCTGACGATCTCTTTGCTGGCCCAGGCGGGGACCCGAGAGGTTGTCCTGGGGATGGCTCACCGAGGTCGCCTGAACGTGACCACCAGAATCGTGGGCCGCTCGCTGGGGGAGATGATCGCCGAGTTCGAGAGCGGCG
>PKXR01000067.1:222-4172 GCA_003133485.1 Candidatus Dormiibacterota bacterium | reverse complement strand
CCCAAGCCAGGCGGGACTTGCCAAGGCCCGCGATCCCGGTCACCTGCACCAGGTGGGCCCGCCGGTCCTCGGTGGAGGCGTGGAACACATCCTTCACCAGCCGGAGCTCGCGGTCCCGGCCCACGAATGGGGCTTCCAGGCGCTCGGACTTGAGCAGGCCCCCCCGGCCCGCCACCACTCGGAGCGCCCGGTACAGCGGCACCGGTTCGGCCTTGCCCTTCAACTCATGGGTGCCTGCGTCCTGGTAGGCCACCGCCGCCTCAGTGGCCCGCTTGGTGGTCTCTCCGACCAGCACAGTGCCCGGCTGGCTCTGGGTCTGGATGCGCGAGGCCGTGTTGACCAGGTCGCCCGCCACCATGCCCTGGCCCTTCGCTCCCAGGTTCACTGCAGCCGTACCTGTCAGCACCCCGGCCCGGGCCGCGAGCTCGGGAGCCCGAACTTCCTCCCCCAGGGCGGCTACCGCCTCCACCAGTTCGAGGGCCGCCCGGACCGCCCGCTCCGCGTCGTCCTCTTGAGCCACCGGGGCCCCCCAGACCGCCATGACCGCGTCCCCGATGAACTTCTCGACCGTCCCCCCGTACCGCTCGACCAGCTCCCGACAGACGTCGAAGTAGCGGCTGAGCAGCTCGCGGACTTCCTCCGGGTCCCTCGCCTCGGAGAGCGTGGTGAACCCCACCAGGTCCGCGAACAGGACGGACACGACCCGGAGCTCCACCACGTCTGCAGGGGAGGCGACCGGCGAGGGGGTGGGGGCCACAGAAGGTGCGGAACGGCGAGGTGGTCCGGCCGGGGCGACGCCGCTGGCCGCTCCCAGGGGCGCGCCGCACTCCCTGCAGAAGGTGTCGGCCGCGTCAATCGCGAAGCCGCAGGCGGGACAGGTCCGAGCAAGGGGAGACCCACATTTGGCACAGAACTTGCTGCCCGGGACGATCTCCGACGCGCAGCTCGAACAAACCACCTGCCTGTCTCCTTCAGAGCCCCCGACGCGCCCCGAATGGTACCTACCAAGAGGTCCCGAAGGATTTCCTATCGGACTTCTCGGCGGGACCTAGCCCTAACTGACGGCATCTCCTCCGGGGCGGGTTGTCGACGGTTCAGACTGCCAACGGGTCATGGCGTCGCGGACCCTCTCCAAGCACATCACCTGGGCCCGTTGGACCGCCTCCACCAAGGACTCGGGCTCCGACCAAGCATCCGCCACGATCCCGTCCACTCCCCGCAGTCCGGCTCGTGTGAGGAGCGTCTTCTCGTTGGTGACCCAATCGCCGCGCGCCGAGAGGACCGCATGTGCGGCCTGCGAGGCCGCTTGGGCGATCAGCCCGGCGCATTGGGCCAGGCGACCGTAAGGCGCGTGTCCCACCTTGGCGTAGCCGAACGTCAACTCCGCGTTGCCGAGCCAGACTGCGGGGGCGTTTTCCCTCAAAAGCACAGGGTAATCGGGCCTCGGGAGTTCTCCCCGAAGCACTCGATTCGTCGCCAGCTCACCCACCACGAGGTACGACGGAATGCCCGCCAAGTGGAACATCAGCGGCTCTATTCGGAACCTGCCCTCGAAAGACTCTCCGATCTCGTGATCGACAACATCGAGGTCGCGGTAGAGGATGTCGACTTTGCGCCCATCGATATGTAGCCAAGCGCCCCCGTTGAAGACTCCTCCGCCCCAGGCTCCGATCTCGAAGACCTGGCCAGGCCACCCGATGTCGCGTAGCGTGCTTGGGTCGAAGCTGTCCCGGTAATAGATGGCTATGTCCCAGTCGCTGGTCGGCCGATGCGTTCCTTGGGCCCGCGAACCACCCAGGGTGACAGCCCGGACACCCGGCAGCGATTCAAGCCGGTCAGCTACCGAGCTCAGAAAGCGTGCGTCAGTAGCGTTTGTCGCGCCCCTATGGTCGCCTTCCACTGCCGGTAACCTCCAACGTGCGCCGCGTGACGCCAAGTGGTACGCCCAGGCTACATCCCTCCGGATCATCGGGCTCGGGGAGCCGGTGGTTGGACTCGAACCCGTGTAGCCTCGTGGCCCAAGCGTGTTCAAGATCGCCTAACTGTAGTTTGGAAAAGGAATGATCCCGCTGGACTTCGGGCCGCTCCCGAAAGATTTCATTTGGGGCCGGCCCACCACGGAGCGGTCCCGCAGGGCTTCAGGCGGGCACGCTCTCCTCTCCCGCAAGGGGACCGAGCCGCTCCAGCCAGGGGCTGGCCCGCAGACGCTCGAAGATTTCTCGGGCCCCGGCTCGCAGCGGTTCCGCCTTGTCCTGACGGCCGCGTGCAACCAGCCACTCCGCGTGCTCGGTGAGGGCGACAGCGAGGTCGAAAGGGGTGCCGAGGTCGCGAAACCCGGCCTCGGCAGCTTCGAATCCTGACTCGACAGCCTCGTGGTCCCCACCCGCCCCCGAAACTAGAGCCGCAAGCCGCGCGACCTGGGCCCGGAGCCAGGGGGTGACTTGCCCCGGTAGGGCCGCCCTCACGATCTCCAGAAGCTCGTCGGCCCGGTCGGGGTTGCCGAGGTCGAGGGCGGCCTCCACGGCCTGCACCAAGGCTCTCTTCACCAACGAGTTCGTCAGCCCGAGTCCGAGCTCGGCTCGGGTCGCCAGAAACTCCTCGGCCGCCGCCAGCGCCTCGGCCGGCCGGCCCTCGGCACGTAGGACCCCGGCCCGGGCCGTCGCGTAGATTGCCCGTCGCTCCCAGCTCTCAGAGCTCCCGGCCCGCTGCATCGACTCGAGTAGGAGCCTGGCCTCCCCAAGGTCCCCCCGGTGGACGTGTAGAGGAGTCAAGTCGAGGAGTCCGGACTCGGCGGCCTCCAGTGCCGCCAGCTCCTCCGCACCTTTCGCCTCCTCCGCGCTGGCCAAAGCATCCTCCCAGCGCCCGAGCGCGAGGAGTGCGGAAAGTGGATTGGTGAGCGTGGACAGCTCCGAGAACCGGTCGCCGACCCGGCGTGCCAGCTCCAGTTGCTGCTCGCTGAGAGCGACCAGTTCGGTAAAGCGATCCTGCGACGCCAACGCCTCCCCCAGGTTGTTGTAGGCCCGGTCCGCGGCCGCCGCGAGTCCGTGCTCGAGGGCCACATCGAGGGCCCGCCTGAGCACGAGGCCGGCCTCGTCCAGGCGGTCGTCGTGCATGAGAATGATCGCCGTGCTGCTGAGTGCCTGGGAGTACACCTCAGGCAGCTCCAGCTGCTCGGCGAGTTTGCGAGCCTGCTCGAGCAGGGGGGCAGCTTCCCCGTAGCGTCCCTGTAGCGCGAGGAGCCTCCCCAGCTGAGCCACCACCACTGCCAGGTCGGGGTCCGGCTGGTCGCCGGCCAGACTGGCGTACGCCCTCTGCATGCGCTCCAGTGCCTGCTCAGCGTGCCCGCGCACCCATTCCACCCCCGCCAGGCGGGCCTGGACCCTGGCCGCCGTGCGGGCCTGGCCAGCCTCCTCGAACAGCCCAGCGGCCACCGTGTACCGGGTTGCGGCTTCCTCCGGCTTTCCTCTTAGCTCCGCCATCTCGCCTGCCCGCTCGATCAGGGCCGCCCGCTCCAGCTCCGACCCGCTGAGCTCAGCTGCCCGCTCGAAGGCGGACTCCGCCTCCTCCGCGGCGGCGAGTCCGGCCGCTCGCTCCGCTGCCCGCACCAGCATCTCCCGAGCCTTGGCCTTGATCTCGGGGGCGTCGGGGGCGTCGGGGTCCAACCGCCACGCCTCTAGGTAGTGCGAGGCCAAAACCTCCACGATCTCCTCGGCCTCGTCGCTCCAGGCCCGCTCGAGATAGGTGGCCACNNGTGCGCACCAGGTCCTGCAGGAACCCGTACTGGCCGCGCTCCGGGGAGCGCGGGTCGGCCTGGACCGAGAGGACCTCCTTGGCCACCAGGGAGGTGAGGATTGGCTGGAGCTCATTCGCCTCATAGCCAGCGACAGCAGCCAGTCCCTGGAGGGTGAAGGTCTTGCCCAGGACCGAAGCGTCCTGCGCCAGCTGCCGTT